>JAGAOS010000001.1 GCA_017623575.1 Clostridia bacterium | reverse complement strand
TCTCGTTAGAACTCAAGGTGATGCGATGACAGGTAGATGCCCGAAACCGCACGGTTAAAGGCTTTTTGGAAGATTGACTTCCGTTTGACGAAGAAGATTTCGAGTCAGCCCCGTTATGACCACTTCGATACGTCTCCGTGTATGTTAAACTCTTTTTAGAATTTCAACTCACATTTAAATTTACGACCATATTATTATAATGCTAAAGCATATATTTGTCAAGAACAAAAATGTGATTTGTGCCAATGGTAATGTAATAAAGCTCCTTATTTTAAATTTCGCGTGAAAAACAACTTCTTTTATGAACTGTGCAATTTCCGGTTCAGAAAGGAGTTTTTTTAATGAAAAAACAAAAAGAAGATAGGCTGTTCCGTGCGGTATTTACTGCCAAACCAAATGACAATGTCATTTGCTATGTCAAAATGGGGGTGGTATTATGATTGCAAAGAATGACTTATCCGAAATGTGGGAAGTGAAGCTTTTGGGAAATGATATTAACGGTCTTAATGATGTTTACAAGACCATTGCAGATGAAATTGGCGTTGAAAATGCCGTAGCAATTTACAGATTGTTTCATGGTTCGCAGATTTCATTTCCAAGCCGACTTTTTTCAAAGGAGTACACCCACAAGGCAATTATCGGTGAGTACAATGGCAAAAATATACACCAGCTGGCTCAAAAATACAATTATTCAGAGCGTTCCGTTTGGCGTATAGTTAAAAAATTTAAATAAAATTATGGAGGCAATTATTATGAAAATCAAACAAATAAAAAGGTATTTTGCGCTTGCTCTGGTTGTGGCGCTGTGTGCTGTGGCGCTTCTTACAGGTTGCGGAGGCGAAAAAATTATTTGGGAAGATATGGTGTTGGGCGAACACCTGCCCGAGCCGCCTAAATACAGCGGCAAAATATATAGCAATTCTATAGAGAGCTTAGATGTATATATTGAAAGCGTTTCTGCAAAACAGTATGCCGATTACATAAATTCCTGCAAAGAAAAGGGCTTTACGGTAGATGCAGAAATGTCATCATATTCTTACGATGCCTATAACACAGAGGGGTATAAGCTTAGTCTTGGCCACTATGGTGATGATGCGGATATGCAGATTGAGCTGACCCCACCTATGGAATTATCTGAAATTTTATGGCCTGAAAGCGGTGCAGCAAAACAGATTCCCAAGCCGAAATCATCGCTAGGCAAAATTGAATCAGACCACGATGATTATTTGTCTGCCTATATAGGCAACACAACCCAAGATGATTTTAATGCATATGTGAACGCCTGTAAGGAGGCTGGCTTTAACATAGATTATGACAAAGGCGATGACTATTACCACGCTAACAACTCCAAGGGTTGGAGGCTAACAATTGAATATAAAGGCTTTAATATAATCAGTATTGAAGTTAACGCTCCCAAGGAGGAAACCTCAAGCAAGGCGCCGACTACCACATCATCAGAAGACAGTAAACCCGTTTCAAGCGAAGATAAGCCCGAAAAGGACACTGATACCGACAGCATAAGAGCCGATTTTAAGACAGCAATGGATAGCTATGAGGATTTTATTGATGATTATGTTGCTTTTATGAAAAAATATGCTGCTAATCCTACCGATATTAGCCTTATTTCCGATTATGCCGATTATATGAGCGATTATACAGATATGGTTGCCGACTTTGAAAAGTGGGAAAATGACGATTTAAATTCCGCAGAGCTTAAATATTATATTGATGTGCAGGCAAGGGTAAGCAAAAAGCTGCTTGAGGTTGCAGGGTAAGGAGATTTATTATGAAAAGAAGCAAAACATTATTAGTATCTAATATTATGGCATTGGCATACTCGGTTTACTTATTATGGATTTTTGGCGGAGCAATAATTGAGGCGGGCGGCGCCGATTTTATTGATGCCGTTGAAGCATATTTTGAATTGTTATTTAACCTTTTGGGTACAGATTCTTCTGCAGTAGTATTTTTGTATGTATTGGTGGTATTGCTTTGTATACATATAGCCGCATTTGTTCTGGGATGTTTGGTAGGCTGGATTGCTTTTGCAAGAAAAAAGAGCGGCGGAGCAAAGTTTGCGGCTACCCTTTATTTAATAGGAACAATCTGTTTCCCCGTATACTTATTATTCGGTTTGCCGATTACAATAATTGGATTTATTGGCGGCGGCAAACAAAAAAAGATTAACATAGCAAATACTGCAAACACAGCAATGTAAAAATTAAAAAATCTGCAATTAAAAGGTGCTTTTTCCACACTTTTTGTTGCAGATTTTTGTTTTTTAAAGAAGTATATTTAAATAGCTAAGCAGCGCTTGCTTTTCATTTTTAACCCTTTCGCTTATTACGGCATCTAGTAGAAAATCAAGAGCTTTGCCAAGCTCTTTGCCCGCGGGGATGCCTGCATTTATAAGGTCGTTTCCGTTTACTGCCAAATCCTTAAGGCTAAAGCAATCACCCTTTTCTATAATCTCTTTTGCTATTTTTCCAAGGGTATCAATTGTTACAAGCGCATCGGCGGTAAGTTCGGGATTCTGTGCCAGATTATCGGCGCGCTTAATATCCAAAAGGCTAAAAAATACATCAGGTGTAATTTTATTAAGCGCCCTTTTAACCGCCTTTTCGGTAGGTTCTATGGGCGTATCGTGATATTTTATAAGAGTCAGCGCAAGCTCTGTGGTGGCGTTATCCAGTTTAAGGCGGGCAAAGGCGGTTTTTGCCTTTTTAAAGCTTATTTCGGGGTGACCGTAAAAATGCCCAACTCCCTTATCGTCGGTAAAAAAGGTATCCGGCTTGCCGCAATCGTGCAAAAGCGCCGCAAGCTTTAAGGCGGGTATAGACGGTGTGTTTTCCACCGCAACGGCGGTGTGGGTCAGAACATCATAAATATGCCAACGGTTTTTTTGGTCAAAGCCCTGCATACCCTTAATTTCGGGCAAAATCACCTCTAAAACCTCATAATACTCTAAAATTATATCCTTGGCGTTTTTGCCGCAAAGCAGCTTTATAAGCTCGGCGGCAATTCGCTCGGCGCTTATATTTTTAAGCAACTCGCGATTTTTAATTATGGATTTTTTTGTTTCCTCGGCTATTGTAAATCCCAGAACAGATGCAAAACGAAGAGCGCGCATAATTCGTAGTGCATCCTCATTAAAACGGCGGTCGGCATCACCAACCGAGCGGATAATGCCGTTTTTTAAATCTTTTTTGCCGCCGAAGGCATCCACAATGCCGATTTTTGGAGAAAATGCCATAGCGTTTACCGTAAAATCGCGACGGGCAAGGTCCTCTTTGATGTTCGCCGTAAAGGTGACGCTGTTGGGGCGGCGATTGTCGGTATAGTCACCATCAATGCGGTAGGTGGTTATCTCCAGGGGCATACCCTCTTTAAGCAGGGTTACGGTACCGTGCTTAAGTCCCGTTTCAATAATTTTTTCACCCTTAAAAACCGCTATCACCTGCTCCGGCAGGGCAGAGGTGGTTATATCATAATCCGAAGGCTCTGCCAGACGCATAACATCCCTTACGCAACCGCCAACGATATAGGCCTCATATCCGGCGGCGGTAAGCTTGTTTATTGCGAATTCCACCTGTGGCGGTAAAACGAACATTATGGATTCCTCCTTTTAAAAGTATACATTTATTTTAACATATTACAGTAAAAAAGGCAAAAGAAATTAGAAATAATAAAAATATTTTAAAAATAATAAATTAGCAAATGGAAGAAAAACGGAGCAAATCGAAGAAAAAACGAGATTGCAAAATATAAATTAAAATTTTTAAAAAAAGGTGTTGACAATAACTTTTAAGTGTGGTATTATACTTGGGCGTCGAATTAAATTCGTAAAAATTAAGTTGGAGGAAATGTTATGTCTACTTTTATGGCAAAACCTGCAGAAGTACAGCGCAAGTGGTACATTATTGATGCAGCAGGCAAACCCCTCGGACGAGTAGCTGTTAAGGCTGCAGACCTTTTAAGAGGTAAGGTTAAGCCCGAGTTCACACCCCATGTTGATTGTGGTGATCATGTAATCATCATCAATGCAGATAAGGCTGTTCTCACCGGCAAAAAGCTTGAGAATAAGTATTATCGTCGTCATACCGGCTATATCGGCGGCCTTAAAGAGGTTCAGTACAAAACTCTTATGGCAACCCGTCCCGAGCTGGCAATGACTTTGGCTGTTAAGGGAATGGTTCCCGACACCACCATTGGCCGCAAGGCTATGACCCGTCTTCGCGTATACAGCGGCGATGCACACAAGCACGCAGCACAGAAGCCCGAAGTTTGGGAATTTTAAGAAGGGAGAAGTAACTAATGTTTGAAGGAAAGCCTTATTTTTACGGCACCGGCAGAAGAAAGAGCTCTGTAGCTCGCGTTCGCGTTTACAGCGGTACCGGTAAAATCACCATTAACGATCGTGATATTGACGATTATTTTGGTCTTGAGACCTTAAAGCTTATTGTTCGTCAGCCCCTCAACCTCACTGCTACCGAAGGCAAGTTTGACATTGTATGTCGCGTTGCAGGCGGCGGTGTAACCGGTCAGGCAGGCGCAATCCGTCACGGCCTTTCCCGTGCACTTTTACAGTTTGATGAGGAGCTTCGTCCTACTCTTAAAAAGGCTGGTTTACTCACTCGTGATCCCAGAATGAAAGAGCGTAAGAAATACGGTCTTAAGGGAGCTCGTCGTGCACCCCAGTTCTCCAAGAGATAATCTGTTATTTCAAAGATTACAAAAACCCCCGAAACCATTTTTGGTTTCGGGGGTTTACTTTTGCCTTGATTTTCACCTTGGTGCAAGTTTTTATTAATCTATTGGAAATAATGCAATTTCTCCATCTTCAGTTTTATTAGGCCGTAAGAAAAGACATTGCGACACTCTAAAATTAATTTCGTTATTTGGGGTTTTGAATTTTTTAGGCATTCCGAACGAGTTCGGTTTTCCACCTGTTGGACTACCAATTATTTTTGCTATACCGTTATCCTTTAATGTAACAGCAAATGTGCGAGCACTACTGAACGTGTCATGTGATACACGGCAATATATATCTAATGCAAAGAGTTTTGATGCTTTGTTGTTTTTAACGACATCTCCGCGTTTTGTTATGTGTTGTGGTGTTCCATGCGAATAGTCAATCATTTCATATCGTCTAAATTCATCAATATCAATATGTTTTATAAATTCATCAATAACGGCAGAGGAACCGCCCATATTTTTGCTTAAATCTAATATTAGAGATTTTGCTTTTATCTCATTACAGATATCGGCTACTTTGTTTAATGTGCTTTTATAAACTTCATCACATATACAACTATCTAAATGTAAAACGATATAGTCTCCTACCAATTCATAATATACAAAATTGTTTTCATTGAAATCTAAAAAACCATTGTATTTTTCTAAAGCACAAGACTTTATTGTTGGGTTTCCATTTATGCAAAAACATATATTAAATATATCTTTACTTCCGAATAACGATGATAAATTAAATTCGCTGAAAACATGGTAATTCTTATATGGATAATTAATCATTCGGCTTTTGACAAGATAAATATTTTCGTGCGGGATTCTTTCTGTCATCAAAGATATGATTTCATCTATTGCAGTATTATTTATAGATATTATCTCTGAGCCACTTTCAATTCCGTTATAATCTTGTGATAAGATTAGTCGGTTCTCGTCCCAATGACACGGAATATTTAGGCATTTATCACTATTTGTATATGGCAACTCAATGTTTGTATGACCATCATTAAAAAAGCCAGTCAGTAATGTCATTGAGTCTATAAAATCAGAGTAGTTATTTTGTTTATGAATGATGTTGTTGTATATCTTATTAAATCTATCAAGCTCATTCTTTTTAATAACAAATAATGGATGTTTGATTAATTTACTGTATAAGAATTCCAGGTCGTTCACATATGTTGAAATAATCAATATACCACCCCTTGCTTGAACAATTTTAATTTATTTGATTATACCACCAAAAATATAAAAATTCAATATTTCCGCAATCCTTATAAGTCTTAGGATTATATAAGCATTATGATTTTTCCTTAAACATAGCGTAATTAGCAATAGGAAATCAATTTTAAATAATTATTCATACATTAAAGTGATGGTAGGGGGAAAAGTATAATTTTTTTGATTATAATAGTTACGAAATATATGACAACAACATATATTTGTAATATAACAAAATAATGTTTAATTTTTTTGTTATACTATTAGTGCAACTAAACGAAAACAAAATGTGTTAAAAACAATACAAAATGTAAAAATTTGTTGACATTATGCCACAAATGTGTTATTATTTAGTTGCAACAAAGACGTTTCGCAATGTACGGTTAAACATTGTTTGATTCAAAAACGTTTCACGATGTACGGTTAAACATCGTTTGATTCAAAAACGTTTCACGATGTGCGGCTAAACATCGTAGGGTCCGAGTCGTTAGACTTGGACCTTTGTTATATGGGGTGAAAAAATGAAGGAAAATGCAATTTATTTTTCAAAAAGCGATTTTTATAATATCATAAAAGAAAGTGGTGGGGAATGGAACGATACAAAAAAGCGACCCGTTGTGTGTCTGCTACAAGATAAAAATATTTCGGGATTATATTGGGCGATTCCTATGGGAGCTTGGAACCATCGAAGTGATGAGGCAAAAGCAAGAATAAAAAATTACATAAGTTTGCCTGAAGAAAATCTTGCTTCATGTTACTATCATCTTGGCAAAACAACTCAGCAATCAATCTTTTTTATTAGCGATGCTATCCCAATTACTGCGAAGTATATAGAGCGAGAATATATAGGATATGATTCTGCCCCTTATGTTATCAAAAATCCCAAATTAATATCTGAATTAACTAGAAAATTAAATAGAATACTATATTTTGAAATGTGTACTCCGAATTATTTCAGACAGCACATAACTGATGTTAAAAATGCTTTAATAAATGATTTGAAAAAAAGCAATTAAAAATTTTTCTCAAAGTTTTTATATCTTGATGCGATATTAAACGATATAAACGGTACACTGAAAACTAAAAGAGATAATCTGTTATCTTACAGAGTATTCAAAAACCCCGAAACCATCTTTGGTTTCGGGGGTTCTTTATGCCTTGTTGCATAAAATAATTTATATTTTGTTTGTAAACACAAAAATCTTAAATAAGACTATAACAAAACCCTTTGTTTTATTGGCTGTAATTTGAGCAGCTGTAGCCAGAGCATTTAAACTTGAACCAGGTTTTGAAACACATATTTTTCATTCTACTTCGTTTAAATACTCGTAAATCGTAAGCAAAGGGTTTTATTTTTTTAGATTTAATGACTCTGTTTTTAACCGTGCGGTGAAAGGGAATATAGGTATGGTAGGAAATTAGTTAAGAAAGAAGTTTATGTACTTGAGTATAAATCTCTTATATAGGTATGGTAGTGGAAGATTTTGTGGTATATGTTATTATAGCATCAAAATATAGCATTGTCAATGGGTGCGGATTTGCGATGGTTTTTCAACCCTTCCCCCAGCGAACGGCGGTGGAAGGGGAGATTGTTCACAGCAAAAATCCTTCGCAAACCGCTCTATTAAAGGTTTTTTCTTGTAGGTGCGAGCATTGCTCGCCCGCATAAATAGCACAAACCTTTTTCGGGCGATTAATAATCGCCCCTATGGTGAATTTATAAATCCCAGCAATAAACAATACTTCATCTACCAATCTATTAATTTTCCGTTTTAAAAACATTACTTATTTGGATTAGAACGGGTTACGGCATTTTTTAAGGGTTTATCTGCAAAATAATCATCCAGATTATCCAAGGTCACCTTGGCAATTGCCTGCAAAGCCTCCTCGGTTAAAAATGCCTGATGTGAGGTAAGCACAACATTAGGATTGCTTATTAAAAGAGCTAAGGTATCATCCTTTATAATGGTTCCCGACATATCCTCAAAAAACAGGTCGGTTTCCTCCTCATAAACATCCAACGCGGCGCCGCGCACCTTTTCGCTGTTAAGGGCATTAAGCAGGGCGGTAGTATCCACCAAGGCTCCGCGGGAGGTATTTATTATAAACACGCCCTTTTTCATCAGGCTAAAGGCGGCTTCATTTAAAATATGATAGGAGCTGTCGGTAAGGGGGCAGTGCAGGGAAATAATATCACTTCTGCTAAAAAGCTCATTAAGAGTAACATAATCAATGCCGCTGTCCTTTGCGGGGTATGGGTCAAAGGCAATAACCTTCATTCCAAAGCCGCGGCATATATCAATAAACACGCGACCTATGGTTCCCGTACCTATTACTCCCACAGTTTTTCCGTGAAGATCCACACCCATAAGACCCGCTATGCTAAAGTTAAAATCCCTTGTGCGGGTTACCGCTCTTGCCAGCTTGCGATTAACGGTAAGCAAAAGCCCCATTGCGTGCTCTGCCACCGCATATGGAGAATATGCGGGCACGCGCACTACAGGCAGTCTGCCCTCTGCCGCCTTTAAATCTACATTACTGTAGCCCGCCGAACGCATAGCAAGTATTTTTACATTGTTTTTAACAAGAGAATTTATAACATCGGCATTAATATCATCATTTACAAAGCCGCAAACGCCGTCAAAGCCTGCGGTTATTCCCACCGTATTACGGTTCAGCTTGCCCTCAAAATAAACTATTTCATATCTGCCATCGTTATATTCATCAAACCAGATTTTATCATAAGGCTTGGTATCAAAAAAAGCAATTCTTTTCATATTTTTACCTCCTGTAAAATATAATGTTTTCGGCTTTTATGCTTTTATTATACCCATTATAACCATTTTTACATAAAAATCAAGCCAAACAGTTAAAATCTTATTATCTTCTTTAATATTCGGCTTTTAAAGCTTGAAGCTTAATTTTTATTGTTTTATCCGCCGTTTTATGATATAATTAATGGGTCTTATAATTCAAATTTATTTATAATACCAAAGGGAGTATATAAATGAAACTAATACATCTTTCTGACCTGCATTTGGGTAAGCGTGTAAATGAATTTTCCATGCTGGAGGATCAACAATTTATTCTTACCAAAATCATTAACATAATTGATGAGCAAAAGCCTGACGGCGTTATTATTGCAGGTGATGTTTATGATAAATCCGTTCCATCTGCTGAAGCGGTAGAGCTTTTTGATGACTTTTTAGTCCGCCTTTCCAAGCGGGATTTGAAGGTTTTTGTTATAAGCGGAAATCACGATTCTGCCGAGCGCATAGCCTTTGGCGGCAGACTTATGAACAAAAGCGGGATTTATATGTCACCGGTTTATAACGGCAAGGTAGAGCCTATTGCCATAAATGACGAGTGGGGAGAAATTAATGTTTATATGCTCCCCTTTGTAAAGCCGACAAATGTAAGGCGATATTATCCCGAAAGTGAAATTGTAACATATACCGATGCCGTTAAAACCGCCGTTGATGGTATGAATATTGATGCCTCAAAGCGCAATATTCTGGTTACGCATCAGTTTGTAACAGGCGCCCTTCGTACCGAATCGGAGGATATTTCGGTAGGCGGCACCGATAATGTTGATGCATCTGTTTTTGCCGATTTTGATTATGTAGCCCTTGGTCACATCCACAGAAGTCAAAGCTGCACAAGTAATTTTATACGCTACAGCGGAACCCCCTTAAAATACTCCTTTTCTGAGGCGGGCGATAATAAATCAGTAACGGTTGTAACAATAAAGGCAAAGGGGGATATAGCCCTTGATTTTATTCCCCTTACCCCCAAACGGGATATGGTGGAAATAAAGGGCAGCTATGAGGAGCTTACCCTTAAAAGCTTTTGGGAAAACACCACCTACAATGAGGATTATATGCACATAACCCTGACCGATGAGGAGGATGTTCCTGATGCGCTTGCAAGGCTTCGTGTTATTTACAAAAATATTATGAAGTTGGATTATGACAACAAGCGCACCCGCACAATTAATCAAATAAACGGCGCCGAAAATGTTAAAGAAAAATCTCCTTTTGAGCATTTTAGTGAATTTTATGAGCTGCAAAACGGACAACCCTTAAGTAATGAGCAATCGGAGCTTGTAAAAAGTATTATTGAGCAGATTTGGGAGGACTGATAAATGAGACCGTTAAAACTTAAAATATCGGCTTTTGGACCCTACTCAGGTACTACCGAATTTGATTTTACAACGCTGGGAACGGGTGGACTGTACCTTATTACAGGTGATACAGGCGCAGGCAAAACCACCATTTTTGATGCTATAACCTATGCCCTTTATGGGGAACCCAGCGGAAAAAACCGCGAGACCTCTATGCTTCGCTCCAAATATGCTGATGAAGCTACCCCAACCGAGGTGGAGCTTGTTTTCAGCTACCGTGATAAGGAATACACGATAATAAGAAACCCCGAATATGAAAAGCTCAAGGCAAGAGGCGAGGGCACCACAAAGCAGGTCGCAAGCGCCGAAATTATATATCCTGATGGCAAGTCGGTAACACGCATTAAGGATGTAGACAACGCCATTAAGGATATTATAGGTATTGACCGCAACCAGTTCTGCCAAATTGCTATGATTGCTCAGGGCGATTTCTTAAAGCTGCTTTTAGCTCCCACAAAGGAAAGAATGGAAATATTCCGCCATATATTTAAAACCGAGCGTTATCAGCGTTTACAGGAACGGCTTAAAGGCGAGTCGAGTAAGCTTAAAGAAGAATGTGATGACATTAAAAAAAGCATTGCACAGTATGTTGGCGGTATTATTTGTGATGAGGATAACACAGATTTTTCAGAGGTGAGCAAGGCAAAAAACGGCAATATGACCACCGAGGACACTCTTGCCCTTTTAGAAAAGCTTATTGCCGATGATGAAAGGTCTGAAGCCGAGCTTGAAAACAGCAAAGCCGCCACCCAAAAGGAATTGGATTCTGTTAAGGCGGCGGTAAATAAAGCAAGGGATATTTTAACGGCTAAATCGGATTTTGAAAAAAATGAGGCCGAATTAACTAACGAGGCCGAAAATCAAAAGCTGCTTTCAGAAAAGGTTGAGTCTGCAAGGGCAAAGCAACCCGAGGTCAAAGCTTTTAGCGAAAAAGCGGCTCAAATCAAGGCAATTCTGCCCGATTACGGCGAGCTGAGCGAAAAGCAGGCTACCCTTAATAAAAACAAGCTCTCAATTGAAAGCGGCAATAAAAGCATCGGTGAGCTTACGGCTTCAATTAAAGCTATTGAGGGCGAAATAACCTCTCTGACCGATGAAAGCAAAGCTCTGGCTAAGGCGAGCGAGGAAAAAATAAAGCTTGAAAATGAGAAAAAGACTCTTGGCGAGCAAGCCGCAAAGCTCAACACACTAAAAAACAGCATCACTTCTCTTGAAAAGGCGAGGCTTGACTACAAAAAATCGGTTGATTACTACAATGAAAAGCAGTCTGCCGCCGAAAAATGTGATTTGGAATACAAAGCCTTGCACAGAGCCTATCTTGATGCACAGGCGGGTATATTGGCAGACACCTTAACAGATAATGAGCCCTGCCCCGTTTGTGGCTCTAAAAATCATCCCTGCATTGCCGTAAAGCCCGAAAATGCACCCACCAAGAAACAGCTTGAGGCAAAGCAAAAAGCTTTGGATACTGCAACTGCAGGCGCAAATACCGCCAGAACCTCTGCAAGTAATTTTAAGGGCGCATTTAATGAAAAAAAGGTTACTGTTTTAAGCGAAATTAAAAATATTTTGGGCGATATGTCGGTTGTTGATGCAATACCGCTTATTACTGTTAAGCTTTCGGATATTGATGCCGCGGTAGCTGAAATACATAAAAAAATTGTTGCCGAGCAGGCAAAAATCAATCGCAAGGCAGAAATTGAAAATCTTTTGCCGCAAAAATCCAATGCTTTAGAGGCAGCAAAAATAAAGCTTACCGAAATATCTGATTCAGTAAAGGAAAAAACCGCTGAAAACGCATCCCTTGAAAAGCGAATTGCCGAGCTTAAGGCAAAGCTCACCTTTGAATCAAAGGAAAAAGCCGAGGCAGAGGTCAACAACCTTATCAGCAAGGCAGAGCAGATAGCAACAGCGCTTGAACAGGCTATAAAAGCATTTAACCAAAGCAACGAAAAAATTGCTTCATTAAAGGCTAAAAGGGAGGAAATTGCCAAGCGGCTGGGCGGCGATACCAAAATTGATTTAAAAGAAGAAACCGAAAAATTAACCAAGCTTGAAGCCGAGCTCAGGGCTAATGAAAATCAAGGGAAAATTATTCACAGCCGCATACTTGCAAACAAATCCGCCCTTGGTAATATAAAGGCAAAATCGGGTGACCTGGTTGTAACCGAAAAGAAATATATTTGGGTTAAAGCCCTTTTTGATACTGCAAACGGTCAGCTTGCGGGCAAGGACAAAATAATGCTTGAAACCTATATTCAAATGAATTATTTTGACCGTATCATTAACCGCGCCAACAAAAGGCTTATGATTATGACCGATGGTCAGTATGATCTTGTGCGCCGCAAAGAAGCCCTTAACCAAAAGGGGCAAAGCGGCTTGGATTTGGATGTTATAGACCATTACAACGGCACCCACCGAAGTGTTAAAACCCTTTCGGGCGGCGAATCCTTTAAGGCATCCCTGGCTTTGGCTCTTGGTCTTGCCGATGAAATTCAATCCTCTGCAGGCGGAATAAAGCTGGATACAATGTTTGTGGATGAAGGCTTTGGCTCGTTAGATGAGGAATCACTTTCAGCGGCTATGAAGGCGCTTTCATCTCTTGCCGAAGGTGACCGTCTGGTTGGAATTATCTCCCATGTTGGCGAGCTTAAACAAAAAATTGATAAGCAGATAATTGTGACTAAAGATAAAGCCGGCGGCAGTAAAGCAGAAATTGTAGTTTAAATATTTAAAACCGACTGCAAAAAATAAATAATTCTTAAAAGCTCTAACACTAAGTATTATAAAATCTTATTTGTATATAATTTTTGTAATAAAATATTCTGTGTTTTTTAAACATTATTTTTTATAGTATATTTTGGTGTTTTGGGCATAAAAAAGGGGTTTTTAAAATCCGCATAGCTTTAAAACCTTGCAAATATAAACATTTGCAAGGTTTTTGCTATAATTTAAGGCTTGAAATGGTTTTAAAAATCCGTTATTATTGGCTTATCCACTTAATATTTAAACGCTTTGGCTAAAAATTACTCTTCACTTTTCCTTATTGGAGGTAAATAAAATGAGTGTTTCTGTAAATGACCGCGTTTCTATGGGGGATATTGCAAATCTACCCCTTAAAAGTAATCTTTTAAAGCTTTCGCCCATTCCCGAAATAATTGATGCAAACGGCCTTCCTTTTACCAACAAAAGCGGAAATATAAGGGAGGTTGTGGGCGGTCATATGATGTGTGACCGTCGCCATGTTCAGCTTGACGGCAAGCTTCCCTTCACCGTTACCTACACCATTGAAAGCGAAAAAACCATAAACAAGCTGCTTGTATCTACCTACACAAGCTCGGTAAACTTCGGCTATGGAAGATATGAGGTATATTTAAGCGATGATAAGGATTCCCTTTATTCACCCGAAAATTACATTGCCGAATACGACCGTAGAAATGTCTTTGACCCCAAGGATTTGCTTAAAGGTACTGCACAGATTTTTACCCTTCCACAGCCTCGTACCGCAAAATTTTTCGGTATAAAATTCACCCACGGCTGCGCTTTGGATACCGTTGTGCGTCTTGACTTTGCAGGGGTATTTTCTCCCGAAGCTGAGGCCGAACGCATTCATCTTACCAAGTACGGTATGGATGCACTTGAAGATGCCAACATTGAAACTAAAGATGGGGTTACTACCTATGATATTGGCGCAATGGTTGCTCTTAACACCCTTATTGTTGAGGATGAAACTGCCGTTGTGGAAACATCTGTTGATGGCGAAAAATTCGCACCTTTTAACACCTGCTACACCGCTGAAAAGGCGGGCGAAGAAACCATTTTTGTTCATAGTGGTGAGTATACCGCAAGGTTTATTCGCAGCAAAAAGAACAATATTATAGGTGTATTTTCAAACAAAAATATGGTTGAGGTTACAAATGAAGTTATAAACGAAGATTTTCTTGGCGCAGGCACCAATGTTTTGCCCTTCCAACTTATGGAAGAATCCACCGAAAAATTTGGCTATGACCCCGAATTTATGAAGCTGGAGTATGATGCAATCCGCAAGCTTGACCCCAAAATAATACGCGTGTGGTTCCAGAATGACTGGTTCCAGCTTGCTCCCGATGAATATGATTTCAACCTTCCCAGAATGCAACAGTTTTTGGAATATATGGAAATATTCCGTGAACTTGGCACCGAAATCGAGCTTGATTTTTCTTGGGTTGTGGGCAGAAGGCTCCACTCTTGGTACACCATTCCCGAAATTCCCGATCAGGGCAGAAGCGCACCTCGTGATACCAAGCAGTTTGCACGCTCGGTTGTGGCCGCTTTAAAATTCCTAACTGACGAAAAAGGTCTTAATGTTAAATATCTTACCGTTGCAAATGAGCCCGAAAACGGCAACTTTGCCGTTACTCCCGACAACAACATAGAACTAAAGAAAAAGTATTTAGCCAAAACTTTAATTGATATTGACAGCGAGCTTAAAAAGGCAGGTATGCGTGACCGCTTTGAGATCTGGGGCCCCGAATGTTCTGCAGCAACAAAAGACCGTGATTGGCTTAAAGATATGTACGAAATGGCAGGCGATGTTATTGACTGCTACACCAAGCACATTTATTCCGCTACCAATGATGAGATTTTGAATATTAACATCCTCTTCTATTTTGAAAGCACAAAAAACACCAAAAAAATCGGTCTTACCGAATTTGGTTGCAATATGCCAACCTTCCGCAAATCGACGGTAGGCGCACTTATCTCTGCGGCAAACGGAGGCCTTTCGGTTGCCCTTCATTGGTGCCTTACCAACTCGGTACTGCCCGACCCCTTTTGCGGCCCTTTTGATGAAAACATCTGTCTCTACCGTAATGATGAATTCAAAAATAATGAGCTTTATATTGAGCCTATCTGTTCTGAATACGGCCCTGCAATGAAATATGTTCCTGCCCATTGCCGTGTACTGAAAACCAACTGCAGTAACCCCTTAGATGCCCGTGTGTGCGTTTTTGAAAAGGACGGAGATTACACCATAATTGCTGAAACAAATCAGAATGGTAATCGTGAGCTTGTAATAGATTTAGGCGCCATTACTAATAAGCCTTTTAAAATGCTGAGTTTTAACATAAGCAACGGTGAAAGGCCTACCGAAATTATGCCCGAGCTTGCTCCCATAAGCACCGAAAACGGCATTATAAAGGTAAAGCTTGAACCCGCTCACACAATGTACCTTTTCACAACAGCTGAATAGTTTTTGTTTTACTCCGTCCCTGATTTTGTTGGGGGCGGGGTTGATTTTTTACATACTTTAAAATATAATAAATATATATTTTTTAAAAGGAAATTAACTTTATGAAAATAATATTTCTGGATATTGACGGAGTTTTAAACTCAGCAAAATATGACAGAGCCCGCTCAGATACCGATGGGAATATAGACGCTACCCGTCTGCCACTTTTAAAACAGCTTGTTGATGCTACAGGCGCCGAAATAGTTTTAACCAGCACATGGCGAAAACTGTGGGAAAGGGATGAATCCCAAAACACCGAAACCGGAAAAGAATTAAACCGTATTTTTGCTTCGGTCGGGCTTAAAATTTTTGATAAAACCCCGATTTCAGGCTTTCGCAAAGATGAGGTGCTAGCCTGGCTTAATGCCAATCCTGATGCAACTGATTTTTGCATTATTGATGATATGCCCTTTGGGTGGGGCGAGCTTTCAGACCATTTTGTAAAAACCGACCCGCTTATAGGCTACGGTTTGGAGCAACAGCATATTGATAAGGCTGTAAAAATATTATCCAACCCTTAAATTTTACATTTTAGTAAGCTTACGCAATAAAAATATTGTGAAATTATACAAAGTGTTTTTAAAGAGAAATTTTTTGAAATAAAAATATTGCAATGAACACAATTTTGTTATATAATATATTGTCAAGATTTTGCTTATAATGCTAAATCGCCTACAGAAAGGTTTTTGCAGATGATTTGTGATACCATTTTAGATGCTATGGGTAATACCCCCATAATCCGCCTTCACCATATGGTTGATGAAAATTCAGCCGAAATTCTGGTAAAGTTTGAAGGACTTAATGTTGGCGGCTCCATAAAAACGCGCACAGCCTTTAATATGATTAAGGATGCCGAGGAAAAGGGTCTTATTGGTCCCGAAACGATTATTGTAGAGCCTACCAGCGGTAATCAGGGCATTGGTCTTGCCTTGGTTGGCGCCGTAAGAGGTTACAAAACCAAAATAATTATGCCCGACTCGGTAAGTGAGGAGCGCCGCAAGCTTGTTGAACATTATGGCGCCGAGGTTATTTTGGTACACGATGCAGGTAATATTGGTCTTTGCATTGAGGAATGTGTTGAACTGGCACTTAAAATGAAGGCAGAGGATAAAAATGTTTTTGTTCCCCAGCAGTTTGAAAATCCCGCTAATCCGCAGATTCAGCGCAGTCAAACTGCAATGGAAATAATAAATCAGGTTGCAGGTCCTATTGACGGATTTTGCTCCGGCATAGGCACCGGCGGTACCATAACAGGCATAGGTGAGGTTTTAAAGGCGCATAATCCTGATATGACCATATGGGCGGTTGAGCCTGAAAATGCCGCTATTTTATCGGGCGGTTCAATCGGCACACATATTCAAATGGGCATTGGTGACGGTGTTATCCCAGCTATTTTAAACCAACAAATATATGATGACCTTTGCATTGTAAATGATGATGAGGCGCTAAAAGCCTCTAAGGACCTTGCCGCTAAAGAAGGTATTATGTGCGGAATCAGCAGTGGCACAAATGTTGCCGCCGCCATAAAGCTTGCAAAAAAGCTTGGCAAGGGCAAAAGAGTTGTAACCGTTCTACCCGACACAGCCGAAAGATATTTTTCTACCCCATTATTTGAGTAAATTTTTTGTAATTTACGGCGAATTTTGCGGTAAAATATATAAGTAATTAATATAAAGGGGTCTTAAATTATGGAAAAAAAAGAACGCAGAGTTGGTACTGTATCCCGCGGCATTCGTTGTCCTATCATCCGTAAGGGTGACGATCTTGCAGGTCTTGTTACCAAAAGTGTGCTGGAAGCTGCCGAATATGAAGGCTTCGAGCTCCGCGACAGAGATGTTATATCCTTAACCGAGTCTATTGTTGCTCGCTCACAGGGTAACTACGCCAGCATTGATGCCATTGCAGAGGATGTTAAAACAAAGCTTGGCGGCGGAACAATAGGCGTTATTTTCCCCATTCTTTCCCGCAATCGTTTTGCAATCTGCCTTAAAGGTATTGCAAAGAGCGCTAAAAAAATCGTTCTTATGCTCAGCTACCCTTCTGACGAGGTAGGCAACTCTCTTGCCACCTACGACCTTATTGATGAGGCAGGCATTAACCCCTATTCCGATGTGCTTTCATTAGAAAAATACCGTGAAGTTTTCGGCGTTCAAAAGCTGGAATTTACAGGTGTTGACTATGTTGAATACTATGGCAACCTCATTAAAGAAATGGGCTGTGAGGTTGAAATTATCTTTGCAAATCAGGCAAAGGCTATTTTAGATTATACCGATTGCGTTCTCACCTGCGATATCCACACCCGCCAGCGCACCAAGCGTTTACTTAAAGCCGCAGGCGCAAAGGTTGTATGCGGTCTAGATGATATTTTAAACGCTTCTGTAAACGGCAGCGGTTGCAATGAAAAATACGGTCTTTTAGGCTCTAACAAGTCCACCGAGGACACCATAAAGCTATTCCCCCGCGAGTGTCAGGATCTTGTTGAGGATATTCAGGCAAGAATATTGGCGGCAACCGGCAAGCATGTTGAGGTTATGGTTTACGGCGACGGCGCATTTAAGGATCCCAAGGGTAAAATCTGGGAGCTTGCCGACCCCGTTGTTTCCCCCGCCTTCACCGCAGGTCTTGTTGGTACACCCAACGAATTAAAGCTTAAATACCTTGCAGATAACGATTTTAAAGACCTTTCGGGCGAGGAGCTTAAAAAGGCTATCTCTGAAAGTATTCGCGCTAAGGACGGCAGCAGCCTTGTAGGTAATATGGCGGCTCAGGGCACCACCCCTCGTCAGCTTACCGACCTTATAGGTTCCCTTTGTGACCTTACCTCCGGTTCGGGAGATAAAGGCACTCCTGTTGTGCTTGTTCAAGGCTATTTTGATAATTATACTAACTAGTATTTAACGGGCGAGCTCTGCTCGCCCATATATAATTTTGTAGAAAATAAACGGAGGAATGAATTATGCAGACAAATTTAAGACCCGAAACAATGGAGCGCATAACAAATGCCGAGCTTGCAAAAGCCTTTATTGATGAGCAGGTTGAGGCAGTTCGTGCACAGGTTGGCGACAAAAAGGTACTTCTTGCCCTTTCAGGCGGTGTAGATTCATCAGTAGTTGCCGCTCTTTTAATCAAAGCAATCGGCAAACAGCTTATCTGTGTTCATGTTAATCATGGTCTTATGCGCAAAAACGAGTCAGAAAATGTTATAAAGCTTTTTAAAGACGAGCTGGATGCAAACCTTGTTTATGTTGACGCTACCGATAGATTTTTAAACCTTTTAGCAGGCGTTGCCGACCCCGAAAGCAAAAGAAAGATTATCGGCAAAGAGTTTATTGAGGTTTTTGCTGATGAAGCAAGAAAATTAGAGGGTGTTGAATTTTTGGCTCAGGGTACAATCTACCCCGATATTTTAGAAAGCATTAAGCAGGCAGAGGGCAAGCAGGCAGTTAAATCCCACCACAATGTAGGCGGACTTCCCGAGGATTTGAAGTTTGAGCTTGTAGAGCCTCTTAAATTCCTTTACAAGGATGAGGTTCGCGTTGTGGGTGAGGCATTAGGACTTCCCCACGCAATGGTTTATCGTCAGCCATTCCCCGGTCCCGGTCTTGGTGTTCGTTGCCTTGGCGCGATCACAAGGGATAGATTAGAAGCCCTTCGCGAGGCAGACGCAATCCTCCGCGATGAGTTTGATAAATGCGGTCTTGCCGAAAAGGTATGGCAGTATTTCATAGCCGTTCCCGATATTAAAAGCGTGGGCGTTAAAAACGAAAGCCGCTATGAGGGCTGGCCCGCAATCATCCGCGCCGTTAATACCAAGGATGCTATGACCGCCACCATTGAGGAGATTCCCTATGCCGTTCTCCACAAAATCACCGACCGCATCACCCATGAGGTAGAAGGCATTAACCGTGTGCTTTTAGACCTCACTCCCAAGCCAATCGGCACTATCGAGTGGGA
>JAGAOS010000014.1 GCA_017623575.1 Clostridia bacterium | reverse complement strand
TTCCCCTTGACGGGGAAGGGGGACCGCGTCAGCGGTGGATGAGGTGACAAAAAGCCTGCAAAAGTCTTTAATTGTGCCGCTTTGCGTCACTCACCTCATCCGTCACTTCGTGACACCTTCCCCGTCAAGGGGAAGGCTTTTTTGTTCGTTAAACTATAATTTATCTGTGACCTTCCGGCCGCGGAACGAGGCTTAGCCTTACGCATAAAACCCATTCGGAATAAACAGCCCGCGGCTGTAAACTATAATTTATTCACAAAAATATATAGCCATAAAACCAAATGCGTTGCAGGGTAAAAATCAACCTCTGCAACGCATTTTTTAATTATTCTGACTGTTTATCATAATTGCCGCCAAGCTCCCCAAGCTCTCGGTCGCGAAGCTCCGTTAAAGAAGAAAAATTATCCGGGAAAAAGTAAACACTTGTTTTATCAAGAATTTTATCATCATCATAAAGGGAGTGCCAATCTACAACCTTATAGGTTAAAGCAACATATTCTCTTGTGCCCCCATCCAAACACGGACCTATCGGTATTGGTATAACAAGAATCAAAACCAATACTATTGCACAGATAATGATAATAGTTTTTCTTTTCATAGTTTTCTCTCCTTATAATATAATGCTTCCGATTTTATTTTAACACATTCAAAAAATATCGTCAATAAAAATTTCGTTTTGCCTATAAGCCACTTCAAATTTTTATTAAAATCAATTTTTTTGTTAATTATTTTTAATTATTCTGACTGTTTATCATAATCGCCGCCAAGCTCCCCAAGCTCTCGGTCGCGAAGCTCCATATAAGAAGAAAAATTATCCGGGAAAAAGTAAACACTTGTTTTATCAAGAATTTTATCACCATCATAAAAGGCGTGCCAATCTACTACCTTATAGGTTAAAGCAACATATTCTTTTGTACCCCCATCTTTAGCCGGACCAATAGGAATAGGAATTATAAGAATAAGCGCTAATACTATTGCACAGATAATGATAATAGTTTTTCTTTTCATAGTTTTCTCTCCTTATAATATAATGCTTCCGATTTTATTTTAACACATTCAAAAAATATCGTCAATAAAATTTCAATTTCTATTAAAATCAATTTTTTTGTTAATTTTTTTATTTTTTGTAAAATAATAGTTGGAGATTTATTAGTTTTGTGTTATACTAGAATGGAATAAATATTTAAATATTCAAGGTCAGGTGAAAAATATGAAATATGTAAATATAGCAAATGGAGTTAAGGGTCTTTTTATTGAGAATAACCGCTTTTCTACCACCCATATCTCCGTAAATTTATATCTTCCCTTAAAAAATGAAACGATAGCGGTAAACGCACTGCTTCCCTATGTGCTTTCCTCCTGCTGTAAGGAGTACCCCGATTTCAGCGCCCTTAACCTAAGACTCAGTGAGCTTTACGGCGCCGATGTTGGCGGAATTGCCGATAAAATAGGCGATACTCAGTTGCTTAAATTCTTCTCCTTTTGTGTGGAGGATGACGCTATTCCCGAGGCTGTTCCCGTAGCCGAGCAGGCATGTGATCTGCTTTTTTCTATGATATTTGAGCCGTCTACCAAAAACGGCAGCTTTCTTGACGCCGATGTAGAAAGGGAGCGCCGCCTGACATTAGAAAAAATTGAGGGTATTATTAATGATAAGCGCGCCTATGCCATAAGCCGCATAACTAAAGAAATGTACAAGGACGAGGCTTTTGGTCAGCTTAAAACAGGCAGCTATGACGCCGTTGCCGCCACCACCGGTAAATCACTTTTTGCCGCCTGGCAGGAGGTTATTTCTACCGCAGAGATAGTAATTCAGGTTATAGGCAAAAAGCTGCCCGACGGTCTTTTTAATCGCCTTGCCGAAAAGCTTCAGGGCTTTGAGCGCAGGGTAGCCGAAATAAAAACTGCCACCCCCAAAAAGCCAAATGCCACCGTAAACCGAATTGAAGAAAAAATGGATGTATCCCAAGGCAAGCTTGTTATGGGCTTTTGCACCGATGTGGTGGGTGGCGATAAGGAAACCGCATTTTTAGCCGTTTTTGCCGACCTTTTTGGCGGTGGACCATACTCCAAGCTCTTTAAAAATGTGCGTGAAAAATACAGTCTTTGCTACTACTGCGCCGCTCGCCCCAACCGTTCCAAGGGCTTTATGCTGGTGGATTGCGGTGTGGAGCCTAAAAACGCCGAGCGCGCCGAGGCAGAGATTTTAAATCAGCTTGAGGATATTAAAAAGGGCGATTTAACCGCCGAGGATTTAGCCGCCTCCATCCGCAGTCTGAAGGATAGTCTTATCTGCCTTAATGACAGTCAGGCGGCGCTGGATAACTGGTACAGTATGCGAATTTCTGACGACCCCGTTTCCCCCGAGGATTACATCTCCATAATAGAAAAGGTAACTATTGAGGATGTTATAAAAGCGGCAGGTCTTTACACTTTAGATACCGTTTACAAAATTATGCCTCTGGCAAAGTCCCGGGAAAGCGAGGGTGAAAACTAATGAACAAGCAAATAGTAAAAAGCGCGCTTATTAACAAGGAATATATTGTAAATGAGCATCCTTCGGGACTTAAAATAATGCTCTACCCTATGAAGGGCTTCAGCTCCAATTACGCTATTTTCGGCACAAAATACGGCGCGGTAGATAACGCTTATGTTAACGAAAAGGGCGAAACCGTAAATCTGCCCGAGGGTATTGCCCACTTTTTAGAGCACAAGCTTTTTGAATCGGAGGACGGTGATGCCTTTGCAAAATACGCCAAAACAGGCGCATACTCCAACGCATACACCTCCTTTGACCGCACCTGTTATTTGTTCTCCTGCTCCAACCGTTTTTATGATAATTTAAAAATCCTGCTTGATTTTGTTCGCTCCCCCTACTTCACCGAGGCTACCGTAAATAAAGAGCAGGGCATTATAGGTCAGGAGATAAGAATGTATGACGATATGCCCGGCTGGGTTGTTATGTTTAATATGCTGGCAGGTATATTCCACAATCACCCCGTAAAAATTGATATTGCAGGCACTGTGGAATCAATAGCCAAAATCACCTACAACACCCTTTACGATTGCTACAACCGTTTTTATGACCTTTCTAATATGTTTATTGCCCTTGCGGGTGATTTTAACACCGATGAGGTGCTGGATTTTATCTACAACAATCTGAAGCTACCCGAAAATCCCGTAAAGGATTCATCCTCGGTATTTCCCAATGAGCCTAAGGGGGTTAAGGAGCATTTTGTATCCTGCAAATTAGATGTTGCAAAGCCCCTTTTCTGCTTGGGCTTTAAGGGCGAAAATGCCGCCGAAACCCCAAATGAAATGCAGATTGTTTCTATGGAAATTCTGCTTAAAATGTTGGCGGGAAGCGCATCGCCCCTTTACAAGGAGCTGCTTCAAAGCAGTCTTGTTAATGAGGAATTTTCCTTTGAATACTTTAACGGCAGAGGCTTTGCCGTACCCATATTTGAGGGCGAATCAGATAACCCCCAAAGGGTTATGGAGCTGATTTTAAGCAAGGCTCAGGAATATAGAGAAAAGGGGCTGGATGAAAGGCTGTTTGAGGCGGTTCGCCGCGAGCTTTACGGCAGAAGCATACGCCGCTTTGATGTGGCAGAAAGTGTTGTTTCTATGCTTACCGATGCCACCGTTCTGGGCTATGACCTTTTTAAATATTTTGAAGCTATAACCACCGTAACCCCCGCCGATGTAGCAGAACAGCTTTCGGTGTTCCTTGCGGAAAATGCCGTTTTGTCGGTTGTTAATCCCGCATCAGACAAGGAGGCGTAAAATGAATTCCATAACTCTTTTTGGTATTGAATTCAACATTAACCCCGTTGCCTTCTCCCTTTTTGGGTGGTGGGATGTTTATTGGTACGGAATAATAATCACCTTGGGGGTTGTTCTTGCCTTTTTCTACGGAATGAAAAACGGCAACCGCTTTGGCATTAATCCCGACCATATTTTCAATTCATTTATTGTAATTCTCCCCGTTTGTATTCTATCCGCCCGCGCCTACTACATTATTTTTGACCCCGATATGACCTTTGCCGACTTTTTCGGCGGTGGAGGCAGGGGCTTTAGCGGTCTTGCCATTTACGGCGGAGTTATAGGCGCCGCAATATGCATTTTTATAATGCAAAGAATTTACAAATTCAACCTTCTTGCGGCTTTGGATATTACATCGGTTGGCTTTTTAATAGGTCAGGGAGTAGGCCGTTGGGGTAACTTCATTAATCAGGAGGCTTACGGAATTCAAACGGGTAGTGACTGGTTTGGTATGACAGGCAACAAAATAGCCGCCCAAACGGGTAGCACCGCCCTTGTACATCCCTGCTTTTTATATGAATCCATATGGTGTATAACAGGCTTTTTTGTGCTTCACCACTTTAGCAAAAAGCGTAAATATAAGGGTCAGATTGCCCTTATGTACGGCGCGTGGTACGGCGCAGAACGCACCTTTATTGAACTGCTGAGAACCGACAGCCTTATGCTGGGCAATACCGGAATAAGGGTTTCCAGCCTGCTTTCGGCACTGCTGTGCATAGCCTGCCTTACCGTTTTGTTTATTATGCGTAAAAGGCGCCTATCCCATAAGGATGATGGTACTTATGTTCCGGTCTTTGCCACAGAGGGCAGTGACACCGCCGAAGCCGATGAGGCAGAAAAAATTCATATTGAAGAAGATGTAGAAATAGATTTATCAGACGATAAAATAAAAACCGAGGAAGGAGATTATAATGAAGATAATTGACGGAAAGGCAATATCTGCCAAAACAAAAGAGGAGCTTAGACTTGAGGTTGCCGCCCTTAAAGAAAAGGGTGTTTCGGTAGGTCTTGCAGTTATTATTGTGGGTGATGACCCCGCCTCCCGCGTGTATGTAAACAACAAGAAAAAGGCCTGCGAGCTGCTTGGAATTTATTCTGAGGAATACGCTCTGCCCGCCGATACCAATATGGAATCCCTTTTGGGACTTATTGAGGAGCTCAACACAAGAAAGGATATAAACGGAATTCTTTGTCAGCTTCCTCTGCCCCGCCATCTGGATGAAAAGGCGGTTATAAACGCCATCTCTCCCGAAAAGGATGTAGATGCCTTTCACCCCGTTAATGTTGGTAAAATTATGATAGGTGACTTTGATTTTCTGCCCTGCACCCCCGCGGGCGTTATGCGTCTTTTGGATGAATCGGGTGTAGAGATTGAGGGCAAAAACTGTGTTGTTATAGGTCGCTCCAATATAGTTGGCAAGCCTATGTCAATGCTGCTTTTACACCGCAACGCAACCGTTACAATCTGCCACTCCAGAACCCGCAATTTAAGTGAGGTTACAAGCAAGGCAGATATTCTTGTTGCCGCAGTAGGCAAGGCAAACTTTGTAACACCCGATATGGTTAAAGAGGGCGCCGTTGTAATTGATGTTGGTATAAACCGTCTGCCAAGCGGTAAGCTTTGCGGTGATGTGGATTTTGATAATGTAAGCGAAAAATGCTCCTTTATCACCCCTGTTCCCGGTGGCGCAGGTCCTATGACTATTGCAATGCTTATGGCAAACACAGTAACCGCCGCAAAAAAACAAAATAATTTATAAGGAGCCACGCAGATGACTAAAATTTTTAAATGTCTGCTATCTGCGATTATTATAATAATCCTTGCCGCTTTGCCAATTTCGGCAAATGCCGAAAATATTGCCAAAAACAGTGAACACGATTTAACCCTTTCCCTACCCGATGGTTATGTTCTGCTGGACACCGAAACCGCCGAGGATAACATAGAGCTTATTGAATCGCTGGGCTACAGTCTTTCATCCTTTAAAAACTATTTTAAAGCAACCGATGAAGCCGCTCCCACCCCATTGTTTTTGGCTGTGAATCCAAGCACCAAGGCGCAGATTTCGGTTAAGCACTGGTCTACCGATTTTTCCAAAAAAATAGGCGACCTTTCATTTTTGGACGATGAGGCTCTTGCAAAAACTGCCAAGGAGCTTGTTAAAACAAAAGGCGCATCCTACAAAACGGTATCTGCAAACGGTATGAAGCTTATTGAAATAAGGCTGAATACCAAGGACAGCGGCGGAAATTTCTGCTCAATACAGTACATTACCATTTGTAACCAAAGCTTTTACTCCCTTAATTTCACCTTTAGCGGAACCGTTGATGATGCCAAGGTTCAAACCGCGTGGGATACTCTGCGCAGCTTTGAAATTGAGAATAATATTGATAGCTCGGTATGGGATGCAGGCACAATAATTTTACTTGTATTTTTAGGCATTGTGGTTGTTGCCGCGCTGGTTGTAGCGGTTATAGTTATATATTCCATTATAAGGGATGTTAAAAAGCGCCGCACCAATAAAACCGAAAGCAATGGTTATATTCGCAGAAGATAAAAGGGAGTTCATTATGGAGTTTGAATTTTTAAAAAACTGCCTTGCCGATGACGAACATATTCTATGGCAGGGCAAACCCGAAAAGGGTCATTACTTTTCCTCGTCGGATATTTTTTTAATACCCTTTAGCCTTGTGTGGTGCGGATTTGCAATCTTTTGGGAAATAACCGCCCTTACATCAGGCGCGCCCGCTGTTTTTGGTCTGTTTGGTGTGCCCTTTGTGCTTATAGGACTTTATCTTGTATTTGGTAGGTTTATACACACCGCCATAACCCGCCAAAAATCGGCATATGCCATAACCAACAAGCGAATAATCCGCAAGGTTGGAAACAAGGTGGAAATTCTGGATGGAAAAAATCTTCCTCCAATGGAAATTTCCATATTTGACAACAACAAAGGCGAAATAGTGTTTGGTGAAATTCAGTATCACTACAGAAGGGGTCGCCGCTATGCCGAGCGCCCTACCTTCCGCTTAGAAAATATCCCCGATGTATTAAAGGTTCAACAGATAATATCTGACACCTTTTTAAACTGATTTTTTCTTGAATTTACATATTGAAAAATTTAATGTTTTATGCTACAATATAATTGTAATCTGACATAAAGATGAATTTTTAATTCTCCTGAGTGAAAGAAAGCAATCAAAAATTAATATAAATCAATATATTTTGACTTATTTTTGGCTGCACCTCGGGAGAAGTGTAGCCATTTTTTATGTCTGTTTATAAAATGATTAAAGGAGCTTTTATGGAAACAAGAGTTGCTGTTATGGGCATTATTGTGGAGGATACCTCATCCGTTAATGCACTCAATGCCCTGCTACACGATTACGGAAAATTTATTATAGGCAGAATGGGTCTGCCCTACCGCGAAAAAAACATTAACATTGTATCAATCGCCATTGATGCCCCGCAGGATGAAATTTCCGCCCTTTCGGGTAAAATCGGCAGACTGGAGGGGGTAAGCGTAAAAACCGCCTACTCCAATGTAATAAGCAATGAATAATGTATTTAAGCTTTTAGACCGTCTGGAAGCCGAACACTGCCTTACCCTTGATGAATATGAGGCATTAATAAACGGTCTTTCCAAAGAAACAGCCGACTATGCCGCAAAAAAAGCGGTAAAGGCAAGGCAGGCGGTTTATGGAAATGATGTTTATATTCGCGGACTTATAGAAATAAGTAACATCTGCAAAAATGACTGTTACTACTGCGGTATTCGTAACAGCAATAAAAAATGTGAACGATACCGCCTTACCAAGGAGGATATTTTAGACTCTGCCGCCGAGGGGTACTCACTTGGCTTTCGCACCTTTGTTTTGCAGGGCGGCGAGGATGCAAAATTCACCGATACTTTTTTGGTGGATGTAATTAAAAATCTTAAAGCTTTGTACCCTGAATGTGCAATCACCCTTTCCTTAGGTGAACGAAGTAAGGAAAGCTACAAGGCGTTAAGGGATGCGGGTGCCGACCGTTATCTTCTTCGTCACGAAACGGCAGACAAGGAGCATTACGAAAAGCTTCACCCACAAAATATGTCATTTGAAAACCGAATGGAGTGCCTTAAAAATCTTAAAGACCTGGGCTATCAGGTGGGTTGCGGATTTATGGTAGGCTCCCCATTTCAAACCAGCCGCACCCTTGCAAAGGATTTAAAATTTATTGAAGAGTTTGCCCCTGCAATGTGCGGAATAGGTCCCTACCTTACCCACAAGGATACCCCCTTTAGCAATATGCCCTCGGGCAGCTTAGAGCTTACCCTTTATCTGCTATCTATAATCAGGCTTATTGACCCCACGCTACTGTTGCCCGCCACTACCGCGCTGGGCACAATCCACCCAAAGGGCAGAGAAATGGGAATTTTAGCAGGCGCAAATGTTGTAATGCCAAATCTATCCCCCATAAGTGTAAGAAAAAAATATGAGCTTTATGATAATAAAATCTGCACAGGTGATGAGGCGGCAGAATGTAAGGTCTGCCTTACAAAACGCATAGAATCGGTAGGCTACAAAATAGTTACCGCCCGCGGCGACCGACTCACCAATAGCAATTCCGAATAGGTTTTTATATTTGGCAAACCTCGTTTGGCAGTCGCGGTGTTTCTCGTTTCAAATTACAATATATAACCAACCAAAAAGGAGTTTTGACATATGGCAAATTACAATCCAAAATCACTTAAAGCCGAAGAATTTATTAATGACGGCGAAATTTTAGACACCCTGCGCTATGCAGAGGAAAACAAAAACAATGTTGAGCTTATTGATGCCCTTTTAGAAAAGGCTCGCCCTAAGAAAACCGAGCTGGGTGTTACCTGCGCGGGTCTTACCCACCGCGAGGCATCGGTGCTTTTAGCCTGCGAAATCCCCGAAAAAATTGAGGCTATGTATTCCCTTGCCGAAGAAATAAAGCAGGCATTTTACGGCAACCGTATTGTAATGTTCGCTCCCCTTTACCTCTCCAACTACTGCGTAAACGGTTGCACCTACTGCCCATATCATCATCAAAACAAAACCATCTGCCGCAAAAAGCTTACTCAGGAGGAGGTAAAAAAAGAGGTTATTGCCCTGCAGGATATGGGGCATAAACGACTTGCAATTGAATCGGGCGAGGACCCCGTAAACAACCCCATTGAGTATATTTTAGAGTGTATTAAAACCATTTACAGTATACATCACAAAAACGGTGATATCCGCCGCGTTAATGTAAACATAGCCGCCACAACTGTGGAAAACTACCGCAAATTAAAGGATGCAGGAATTGGCACATACATCCTTTTTCAAGAAACATATCACAAAGAAAGCTATGAAAAGCTTCATCCCACAGGACCCAAGCACAACTATGCCTACCACACCGAGGCAATGGACCGCGCTATGGAGGGGGGAATTGACGATGTGGGTCTTGGTGTACTGTTCGGCTTAGAGCTTTACAAATATGAATTTGCTGGACTTTTAATGCACGCCGAGCATTTAGAGGCGGTTCACGGAGTAGGTCCTCACACCATAAGCGTACCCCGCCTAAAAAAGGCAGACGATATTGACCCCAACCAGTTTGACAACGGAATTTCGGATGATATTTTTGAAAAAATTATTGCCTGTATCCGCATTGCAGTACCCTACACAGGTATGATTATATCCACCCGCGAGAGTGAGGCAGTGCGTGGCAGAGCCTTAAATCTTGGTATTTCACAAATAAGCGGCGCATCCAGAACATCGGTCGGCGGCTACACCGAGGAGGAACGACCCCACGATTCGGAGCAGTTTGATGTTTCAGACCAACGCACTCTGGACGAGGTTGTTCGTTGGCTTATGGAATTAGACCACATTCCCTCCTTCTGCACCGCCTGCTACCGCGAGGGCAGAACGGGCGACCGCTTTATGCAGCTTTGCAAAACGGGTCAGATTCTTAACTGCTGCCACCCCAACGCACTTATGACCCTTACCGAATATCTGGTAGACTATGCCTCGCCCGAAACACAAAAGGTAGGCTTTGAGCTTATTGAACGAGAGCTTAATAAAATCCCCAAAGAAAAGGTTCGCCAAATTGCAAAAGACAACATTGAGCAAATAAAGGCATCCAACCGCAGAGATTTTAGATTTTAATTGCTGTGAATTTGTGCAATAACCCATAATCTACCCATTTACAATTTCATCCACAAGAGACCAATCAATAGAACCATTTTTTAATGATTTTTTCTCGCGCGCCCGCGCGGAATAATTATTTACATTATTTACCTTATTATATTTATTCTTATGTGGCGATTTGTTGTTCGCTTGTTGGTGATTTGTTGGCGATTTATTGGTAAAAAAATATTGTTTTTCTTCAAATTCTGCCCATTTTAAAAGGGTTATTATACTATATTTGTTGGTTGCGCTGATGGATATATCCTTGCTTTTTTCTAATTTTTCAAGAGCAGTCCGCACTTGACTCTCACTCATTTCCAGCTCTGCCGCAAGTGCTTTTCTTCCGGTTATTACCTGCCCTTTTTTTACGATTTTGGTTTTCCATTCCGTATCCTTAAAGTATGCATTTAAAAGCAGATGAATATACAACCTTAAAACATTTGGCTCGGTATACCATCGCCAATCTAAAATGCTTCGGGGGAGCTTTACAAAGCCTTCTTTCGTATGCATTTTTCCACTTCCTTTTTTATTTTTTAAATAATCATAGCAAATTTATAAATAAATTTCCCCCTACTAAAAATTCTGAAGGCGAAGCCGAAGATTTTTTATCCATTGCAAAGCAATGGCATATCATCAACACGGCGCAGCAGTGTTGCATATCATCACACCGAAGGAGTGTATATCATCCGCACCGAAGGGGCGGTATGTAATCACCCAAAGGGCGCATGTAATCCCGCATCAGCGGGTGTGTAATCGCCCAAAGGGCGCATGTAATCCCGCATCAGCGGGTATGTAATCACACCAAAAGGTGTGCATAAATCCACCCCATTTTAAAAGGAGGTTTTTAAAATGAGTTTAAATCAGGTAGTTTCGGCAGAAAGGGTTCACATTGGCTTTTTCGGACTTAGAAATGCCGGTAAATCCAGCCTGGTAAATGCCGTAACAGGGCAAAAGCTATCACTTGTGTCGGATGTTAAGGGAACCACCACCGACCCCGTAAGCAAGGCTATGGAGCTGCTGCCCTTAGGTCCTGTTGTTATAATTGACACCCCCGGTATTGATGATGAGGGTGAGCTTGGAGCTATGCGTGTTGAAAGGGCATTGCAAACCCTTTCTAAAATACATCTTGCGGTGCTTGTTACCAATGCCGCAGACGATTTATCCCCCTTGGAAAACGAACTGGTTAAAGCCTTTAATGAACGGAAAATCCCCTATATAATTGCAAAAAACAAGGTGGATTTGCTTAAAGAAATCCCCCAAAGCGCCGATAACACCATTTATGTAAGCGCCACAAACGGCACCAATATAAATGAGCTTAAGGAGAAAATAGCCGCTCTTACAAAGGATGTGGCTAACGATAAAAAAATCCTTGCCGACATAGTTTTACACGGTGACAAGGTTATTTTGGTTGTACCTATTGATGAATCGGCGCCCAAGGGCAGACTTATTCTGCCCCAACAACAAACCATTCGCGAGCTTCTTGAAATAGGCGCCACCACCCTGATTGTAAAGCCTGAGGAGCTACCCGATGCGCTTGATTCTTTAAAGGCTCCACCAAAGCTTGTTATTACCGATTCACAAAGCTTTGGCGAGGTTTCAAAAATCGTACCTGAGGACATAATGCTAACCTCATTTTCCATACTTTTTGCCCGCTACAAGGGTGATTTGGAAAGGGTTGTAAAGGGCGCATTTGCTTTAGATAATCTTAAAAACGGTGACAAGGTGCTTATTTCCGAGGGATGTACCCACCACCGCCAATGCAAGGATATTGGCAGTGTTAAAATCCCCGGTTGGGTAAGGGCACATTCGGGCAGGGAGCTGACCTTTGAATTTACATCGGGCGGGGAGTTCCCCAACGACCTTAGCCGCTACGCCCTTGTTATTCACTGCGGCGGCTGTATGCTTAACGAAAAGGAGATGCAAAGCCGCCTTAAAAAAGCAGACAATGCAAATATCCCAATTACCAATTACGGCATTGCCATAGCCCATATGCATGGAATTTTAAAACGCTCCGTAAAGCCATTTGGGATTTAGGCAGAAAGGATGTTATATGGAATTAAAAACTTTTTTTGATAATGCCAAAGTAATTTTGGATATACTGGGAAACGAAAGGTCAAAAACCAGTGAATTAAATATTTTTACAATTCTTAATAAGGAAACTGACGAAGAAAGCACACACTGCCGTTTTATTTACGAATTGCTTTCTCCTAAAGGTTCACACAATCAAGGTGATAAATTTTTAAAACTGTTTTTTGAAAAGGTTTTGGGCCTCACCGAATATCCTTATGAGTATGCAACTGTACAACGGGAAGTTTGGCTTACGGATAAAAGTCGATTAGATTTGATGATTAATACCGATGATTGTTGCTATTTAATAGAGGTTAAAATAAATGCCGGTGAACAGCCTGACCAAATTAAACGATATTGCGAATGGGCTGAAAAAGAGGGGAAAAAATACAAAATGTATTTCTTAACCCTTTATGGACATAACTCTAACACTGCCAAAGAATATACTTATTCCCCCATTTCATTTAAGACTCATATAATTCCTTGGTTAGAAGAATGTAAAAATGCAACCGAAATTCCAAGCCTCAAAGGTGCGATAGAGCAATATTTACAGCTATTGAATAAACTCACAAATGAGGAGAAACAAAATATGGAAGTTTTAAAATCTTTTATAAAAAATAATATTGGAATTGCACAAGAAATCAACAAGATTCTTCCTTTGGTAAAAGGCGAAATGGTTGGAAATGTTTTAAAAGATATTGAAACATATATATCAGAAAAATATAATTTAATTTCAATGCCAAATGTGGCAGATTATTACAAAACCAAGTACCATAATTATTACACCAATCATAAGGACGGTAAAAATCCAAGAATTTCTTTTATGCTTTCATCAGATAAAAACCCTGAAGCTGTGTATTTTTTAAGCATTGTTATTGAATATTCGCTTTTTATTGGTTGTGATATAATGTATAAGGATACATCAAATTGCTACATACCGCGAGCAATTAAAGAAGGGGAGCGTAAGGAAAAATATTATTATAATAAAGGAAAAACGCAAAGCTCCCTTTGGCTTTGGTGGGAATATTTAAAATGCAAAGATAGTAATATAAACTTTTACGAAGAAAACGAAAATTTTATCAATCTGTTCAATGAAGATCAATATACAGATATGTTAAATGAAATCAAAGACCATATTGATGATATAATTGAGCAATTAAAAAAGCAAGGCGCATTTATATAAAAGCTTAATATCACCCCCTATGCCCGACGGTTTTGGTATATTAAAAGCCAAAAATCGTGGGCATTTTTTAAAATTAAGTAAATAATTTTGTTAATCGCTTGAAAATAAGAAAATTTGCTAGTATAATTGTATTATCTATACAATCTGTTTTTGAAAAGAGGATTTTTAAATGACTAAAATTGATGTGTTTTCAGGCTTTTTGGGTGCCGGAAAAACTACACTTATTAAAAAGCTTATAAAGGAAGCCTATAGCGGCGAAAATCTTGTGCTTATTGAAAATGAATTTGGCGAAATAGGCATTGACGGTGGATTTTTAAAGGAAGCCGGCATTGAAATAAGAGAGATGAATTCCGGCTGTATCTGCTGCAGTCTGGTAGGCGATTTTGATGAGTCCCTTAAAGAGGTTCTTAAACGCTTTAACCCCGACAGAATTTTAATTGAACCCTCAGGCGTTGGCAAGCTCAGCGATGTTATAAAGGCGGTAAGCGGGGTTTTAAGTGAGGATGTTGTTTTAAACAGTGCCACCGCCGTTGTGGATGCCGTTAAGTGCAAAATGTATATGAAAAACTTCGGTGAATTTTTTGGCAATCAGATTGAACACGCAGATTGCATTGTGCTTAGCCGTACCGACCTTGCAGATGCCGCAAAAATCGCCGCCGCAACCCAGCTTATAAGGGATAAAAACCAAAAGGCTACAATAATTACCACCCCCATTGAGGAGCTTGACGGAGCCGACATTTTAAAAGCTATGGAGCAGAGTGAAAGCATTGACGCTATGAAGGCAGAGCTGGAGCAGGAGCATCATCATCACGAGCATCACCACCACGAACACGGTGAGGATTGCACCTGTGGTTGCCATGACCACGAGCACGAGCATCACCACCATGAGCATCATCACCACGAACACGGTGAGGATTGTACCTGTGGTTGCCATGACCACGAACACGAGCATCATCACGAGCATCACCACCACGAGCACGGTGATGATTGCACCTGCGGTTGCCACGGTCATCACCACCACGCCGACGAAGTATTTACAAGCTGGGGCAAGGAAACCGCCGAAAGCTTTACCAAAGCCCACATTGAGGCTATTCTTTCGGCATTTGATGAGGGTGAATATGGCTCGATTCTCCGCGCAAAGGGTTATGTAAAGGGCGAAAACGGCTGGATATATTTTGACTATGTTCCCGGTCAGGCAGATGTAAGAGAGGGCTCTGCCGCAGTTATTGGCAGAATTTGTGTTATTGGCGCCGATATTAACGAGGCCGCTTTGGAAAAGCTGTTTTCTTTGGAGGATTAGTTTATGCAAATACCTGTTTACCTTTTTACGGGATTTTTAGAGGCAGGCAAAACCAAATTTATTCAGGAAACTATGGAAGACCCCCGTTTTAACAACGGTGAAAAAACCCTTATTCTTATGTGTGAAGAGGGTTTGGAGGAATATGAGCCTGAAAGATTTTCTGCCGACAGAGTATATGTTGAGGCAATTGAAAATGAGGAGGATTTAACCCCCGCAAATCTTAAAGCCTTGCTTAAAAAACATTCTGCAAAGCGGGTGCTTGTGGAATACAACGGTATGTGGATGCTTTCCAGCCTTATAAACGCCCTGCCCGACAACTGGGTAGTGGCTCAGGAATTTATGTTTGCCCAAAGCTCCACCATAATAGGCTACAACAAAAATATGCGTAATCTTGTTGTGGACAAGCTTCAAAACTGTGAGCTGGTGGTTTTTAACCGCTACTCCCCCGATATTGATAAAATGGAGCTGCACAAAATTGTTCGCGGAGTAAACACCCGTGCCGACATTGCATATGAATTTCCTAATGGGGATGTTGAGTATGATGAAATTGAAGATCCCCTGCCCTTTGACCGCGATGCGGCGGTGATTACCCCTGAGGATAAGGACTATGCCTATTTTTACCGCGATATTGCCGAGCATTTGGATTTTTATAATGGCAAGACAATAAAATTCAAGTGTGTTATTGCAAAAAACAAGGAGCTTGCACCAAATCAGCTTGTTGTTGGCAGACACATTATGACCTGCTGTGTGGATGACATTACCTTTGCGGGGTATCTGCTTGTTGGCGATGTTGACACCGTTTCCAGATTTGAAAGCCGAAATTGGGCTTTTGTTACTGCCGAGCTTAAGGTGGAATACAACAAGCTTTACGGCAGAGAGGGGCCTGTGCTTTATCTTAAGGACATTGCCCGCACTTCCCCACCCGAGGAAGAGGTTGCAACCTTTTATTAAATATTTTGGGTATATGCAAAGCAGCTCTGAGTCGATTGACTCAGAGCTGCTTTTAAACCCGCATAAATAGCACAAACCTTTTTCGGGCGATTAATAATCGCCCCTACGGTAAAATTATAAATCTGTACAATAAACAATAATTTATACTTACCCCTCTGTCTTTAATTTGTTTTTTGCTCTTTCCCGTTTCCAAAAGCCTGCATAAAAAATCACACCAAGCAAGGGGAATATTGCACCTACTATTAAACCAAGCTTCATTCCAAGCTGGCTTGCCGTCATTCCAAGGTCGCTTGCCAGACTTAAAAGGGTGGGATTAACTGCCGCATAGTCGGTTATAACACCCACAAGCTGAGGGGCAACAGATGCGCCAAGGTCTCCGCCCGCCGCCATCATAGCGTAAATAAAAACTCCACCGGTGGGAAATCGCTCTGCAACAACCATAAGATTACCCGGCCATAGCATAGCGGTGCAAAGTCCTGTAAAGCCGCAGGCTATAAGCCCTATAATGGGGTTTAATGTAAATGCCGCCGTAAGATAGCATATTACGGCGCCTATTCCGCCCAAAGTTAAAATCTTGCTTATGTTTTTACCAATTTTAGCATACATTGTTCTGCCTATTCCAAGGGTAAGGGCAAACACAGCCACACCAAAAACATCACCCCACACCTTAGGTATTCCAAGTGCCTGCTCTAAATATCCTGAGCTCCACTGCGCCATTGTAACCTCTGCCGCACCACCAAAGAATATTGCCAGAACCGATGCCCATAAGGCAGGACTTTTAAAAATTCTGCCTACCTCACAACTGCCGCCCTCTGTTTTAAGCTCGGGAATTTCAGAACCAAAAAACAATATAGCCGAGGCAAGTGGAATAATACAAAATATAAGGGTTAAAACAGACCAGCTTGCTTTACCAAAGGCAAGCAAAAACAAGGTGCTTATAATAATTACAAAAACAACGCCCCATGCGTAAACCGAGTGTAGCTTGCTCATTTCTCTATCGGGGTCCTTAGCGGGAAGCGCGGCTATTATGGGACTGCCAAGCACCTCACCAAGACCTGCGGCGGCTGAAAAAACTACCGTACCTATTACAAGTCCCAAGTAAACCGAATTTGGAAACAAATAGGGCGAAAGCGCATAAATTCCAAGTCCCACAATAGTTATAAGTGGCATTGCGCGCACCGTTTTAGGCACATTGAACTTGTGAGAAAAAAATGAAAATATAAGGTCAACACCAAGCTGAGTTACAAAATTTATAAGCACCAAAAACCCTAAAAGAGAGTATGAAATACCGTAAAGAGTTTTAAAGGTTAAAAATAACAGCGGGGGCAGATTGCCCACCACCGACATTGAAAAGCTGGATATATAAGTAGCTGTTTTTAATTTTCTGATGTTTGATTTGGTCACTATTATTACCACCCTTAGCAAAAATCATTGACATAATACACCAAAGCTTTTAAAATGTCAATGATAAAAACAAAAAATGCTTGACTTTTTCTCTTTAAAGGATTAAAATATAATAAATGTTTATATTCAAAGGCGTTTGAGCAGAAAGAGTAGGGCGGAAAAAAGCCTTCAGAGAGCTGTTGTCTGGTGCAAAACAGCGGTAATATCCGTTTGAAGTTCATTCTGCGAGCCGTGTGTTGAAGCTTACAGTAGGCACAACGGGTGCGACCGTTACATCGCTCAAGACTTAAAACAATGAGTCTAATGAGGCGCTTGCCCGCAAGGGCGGCGTAAAGCAGAGTGGTACCACGAATTTTATTCGTCCCTGTTATTGGGGGCGAATTTTTTGTTTTTGGGCTGCAACCAAACGAAATTTTATTAAATGTTGAAAGGATTGATTTTTAAAATGCAGCAAAAGCTGGAACAAATCAGACAAGAAGCCAAAGCTGCCCTGGCAGCCGCCGAGGATAGCAAGGCCGTAGACGAGCTTCGCGTTCGTTATTTAGGTAAAAAGGGTGAAATCACCGCCATTTTAAAGCAGATGGGTAGCCTTTCTGCTGAGGAGCGCCCCAAAATGGGTCAGCTTGCAAATGAGGTTCGCGCCGATATTGAATCAGCAATCGCAGTTGCTCTTAGTGAGATGAACAAAAAGGCTCTTGAGCTTCGCCTTAAAAAGGAAACCTTAGATATTTCCATACCCGGCAAGCAGGAAACCGTTGGCTCACTTCATCCCCTTAACAACACTCTTAATAAGCTTATTGATATATTTAAATCAATGGGCTTTGATGTTGTAGACGGTCCCGAAATTGAAACCGACTACTATAACTTTGAGGCGCTTAATGTTCCTCAGGACCATCCCGCCCGCGATATGCAGGATACCTTCTATTTAACCGAAAATATGCTTCTTCGCACCCAGACCTCGGCAACACAGATTCGTACAATGGAAAAGCGCAAGCCCCCCATCCGTATGATCTGCCCCGGCAGAGTTTATCGTTCTGATGATGTTGACGCAACCCACTCCCCCGTATTCCATCAGGTAGAGGGTCTTGTTGTGGATAAGGGCATTACAATGTGTGATTTAAAAGGCACATTGGAAACTATGGCTAAAGAGATTTACGGTAGCGATACCAAGGTTAAATTCCGTCCCTCTTTCTTCCCATTTACCGAGCCCAGTGTTGAGGTTGATGTTTCCTGCTCGGAATGTGGCGGCAAGGGCTGCAGAGTTTGTAAGGGCAGCGGCTGGATTGAAATTTTGGGTGCAGGTATGGTTCACCCCAAGGTGCTTCAAGGCTGTGGAATTGACCCCGAGGAATATTCCGGCTTTGCATTTGGTATTGGTCTGGACCGTCTTACCACCACCCGCCATAAAATCAGCGATATTCGTTTGCTTTTTGAAAATGATCTTCGCTTCTTAAAGCAGTTTTAAAGAAAGGGGAGTAACAAAATGAAGGTTTCATTAGAAAATTTAAGAACTTATGTTGAAATAAATGTACCTGCCGAAGAGCTTTGTGACCGTATGGTTATGGCAGGCTTTGAGGTTGAAGAGGCTATAAATACTGCCGAAACAATGGAAAATGTTGTTGTTGGTAAAATTTTAGAAATTACTCCTCACGAAAATTCCGACCATCTTGTTATTTGTCAGCTGGATGTTGGTCAAGGCGAGCCTGTGCAGATAGTAACAGGCGCCGACAATGTTTTTGAAGGCGCTTATGTGCCCGCCGCACTTCATAATTCCAAGCTACCCAACGGAATGAATATTAAAAGCGGCAAGCTCAGAGGTGTTGTTTCAAACGGTATGCTTTGTAGCGGTGAGGAGCTTTGCATTACCGAGGATGAGTATGAGGGCGCAAGCGTAAACGGTATTCTCATTTTAAAGGGCGAGCCTGTTCCCGGTACCGATATGCGTGATGTTTTAGGCTTAAATGACTGGATAATAGATTTTAAAATTACCGCTAATCGCCCAGATTGCCAAAGCATTTTGGGTATTGCAAGGGAAATAGGCGTGGTGCTTGGCACCGAATTTAAGCCCCCCGTACCCACCTACAAAACCGTTGGCGATGACATTAACAATTATATGAAGGTAGAGGTTAAAAATTATGACCTTTGCCCCCGCTACATTGGTCGCTTTGTTAAGAATTTAAAAATCGCCCCCTCCCCCGATTGGATGAAGCGCGCCTTAAAGGCTTCGGGTATGCGCCCCATTAACAATATTGTAGATATTACAAATTTTGTTATGCTGGAAACAGGTCAACCCCTTCACGCCTTTGATTACCGCGATATAAAGGGCGGTCAGATAATTGTCCGCAATGCCACCGAGGGCGAAAAAATCACTACTTTGGATGAAAAAGAGCATAACCTGACCACCGATATGCTGGTTATTGCCGATGCCGAAAATCCCTCCTGTCTGGCAGGTATTATGGGCGGTCTTAACAGCGAAATCAAGGATGATACCACCACCCTTTTCTTAGAGTCGGCTAAGTTCCGCCGCGACAGTGTTCGCCGCACAGCAAGAGCCTTGGGTGTTCGTACCGAATCCAGCGCAAGATATGAGCGCGGCACCGATATTATGAATACCGAGTATGCATCCAACCGCGCATTACAGCTTATTTACGAGTTAGGCGCAGGCGAAATTGTTGATGGCGTACTGGATTGCAATGAAGGTCTGCCTGCCGAGCGTGAGCTTAGTGTAAGCGTTACAAAAATTAACGCACTTTTAGGTCTTGATATTCCCGCCGATACAATGGTAGGCATCCTTAACAGCCTGCATATTCCCACCACCCTTAATGGTGATACCCTTAACTGCCGCATCCCCTCATTCCGCGATGACATTGAGTATATGGCAGATATCGCCGAAGAGGTTATGAGAATTTACGGCTATGACCACATTGTAGGCACACCCATAAGCGGTGCCGTTTTAAGAGGCACTGTTACCCCTGAGCGCGCCTTAGAGGATAAAATTAAAGCTCTGCTTATTTCAAACGGACTTTATGAAATTGCAACCTATTCCTTTATAGGCTCCCACTCAATTGACCCCCTTAATCTGCCCAAGGATGACAGCCGAAATAATTCCATTAAGATTCTTAACCCCCTTGGCGATGAATATTCGGTAATGCGTACACAGCTTGTAACATCTATGCTTACGGTTGTTTCCACCAATATGAACCGCAAAAATGCCGATGCAAGATTTTTTGAAATTTCCAAGCGCTTTATTCCCAAAAGTCTGCCTATGACCGGGCAACCCGATGAGCTTAAAACCCTTTCAATTGGCGTTTACGGCGAAAATGAGGATTTCTACACCCTTAAAGGAATTGTAGAGCAGGTTATGAAATTGTGCTGTGCAGAGGTTAAATTTGAGCGTGCAGATGAACCCTATTTACATCCCGGCAGAGCCGCAAAGGCTGTTATTGGTGACAAAACCGTTGCCGTATTTGGTGAGATTCACCCCAACACCGCCGATAAATTTGATTTAACCGGTCGCGCATATGTTGCAGAAATCTATTTGGATATGTTAAGCAACACAGTTAGTCCTTTGGTAATTTATTCTCCCCTGCCCAAATTCCCCGCTGTTAGCCGCGACCTCGCGTTGCTGTGCGACTCTGAGGTTCCCGTTGGCGATTTGCTTGATATAATCAAAAAAGCAGGTGGAAAATTATTAGAAACTGCATCTATTTTCGATATTTATGAGGGTGCTCAGATTCCCGAAGGCAAAAAGAGCGTAGCCTTTAGCTTAACCCTTCGCTCGGCTGATGCCACCCTTACTGATGAGCAGACTCAGACCGTTATGAACAAGGTAATTAAAAAGCTTTCTGAGGCAGGGGCTGAGCTTCGCCGCTAAAATTATTTAATATTTTATTAAATAATGTAAAAACACTTGAAAAATATACTGTTTTAGTATACAATAGTATAACAAAAGGAGAGTGATATAAATGGATAGAACAATGACCTTCTCTTTAGGTAAGGATCGCGAAAAAGAAATTCGTGAGATTTTGCTTACGGTTTACAAAGCCTTGGAGGAAAAGGGCTATAATCCAACCAACCAATTGGTGGGCTATATTTTGTCCGAAGACCCTACCTATATCACCACCCATAATAACGCAAGGAATCTTATTCGCAGAATCGACCGTGATACTCTGCTTCAAACCCTTGTTAAGTATTATATGACCAAATAGCTTTTTGCTGTTGGTTTACCGGAAAGGAAGGTATATGTATGGCAGAGCAATTTCTCACCTACAAAGGTCGCCCGCTGGTTCGTGGCGGCAATACCATTTATTACGGCAATATGTCAGACGAATTTGTTTGCGTGTTGCAGATTTTAAGCACTAAAGAGGAAAACGGCGAACAGGTTCCCGATAAAATCCAAATTCAGTTGCTTAAAACCGACCCCGAAATTCCCATTATGGAGCGTTTTGTTAAAAACGGTGAAAGACGCGGTCTTTCCGAAGCGGTTGAAATGGCCGCTATTTGGCTTGAACGCGCCTTAAAAGTACAGGAATAATTCAAAAAGCTGTAACGGAATTTTCCGTTGCAGTTTTTTATTACGAATAGGCTTGTGGATACGGGAACGCCAAGCGTTCTTTTATTACGAATAAATCTGTGGATGCGGCTTGGTATTTACCCCGCGTCCATTTTATTTGTGGGTATAAGTCGGTTTTTTAGCCTGTGCTTTGCCTTTTTAAAGCATTCAAATTGTGGGTTGACGCACAAATTTGCGATTTAGGAGGCCGTCCCCGGAACGGGGTCTAGCCCCACACCAAAAACCTATGGACTGCAAACAATAATTTGTTCGGCATCTATTTTTTATATCCCCTATTTTGGGCTGCAACCCACAAATTACAGCAATGTTAATTTCAGTTGCTTGACTGCAACGCGGTGGAAGAATATAATATTCATATAGAATATGTTACATAATCAAAAAAGAAGGGTCTTATATGCTTTCAGATAAAATTAAAGATCTTAGGTGCAAAAAAGGTCTTTCACAAGCAGAGCTGGCGAATAAATTAAATGTTGTAAGACAGACCGTTTCAAAATGGGAAAAAGGGCTTTCACTCCCCGATTCGGCTATGCTTGTTAATATCGCAATGGCTCTTGATACATCCGTTTCTGCCCTGCTTGAGGTGGAAGATGCCATAAAACAATCTCTACCAACAAAAAGCAAAGCTTTAAAAACAACACAGCTCATTTTGATTATAATAGGCTCCCCAATATGGCTTTCTTTGGTTGTTGCTGCAGCCGCCATATTCTTTGCCGCCTATGCTGTAATGTGGTCGGTAATTATTGCATTATGGTCAGCAGAAATTTCCCTTACTGTATGTTCCCTTAGCGGTATAACTTCTGCAGTATTTTTTGCATTTAACGGCAATATTCCCATTGGGTTTATTTTATTTTCGGCAGGACTCTTTTGCGCAGGAGCATCAATTTTTTTGTTTTTGGGTTGCAAAGGACTTACAAAGGGAGCTTTTATACTAACCAAAAATGTAATTGCTTTGATTGGTAAAATCAAGCCTATAAAAAGAGGTGCGAAACAATGAATAAAAAGCTTAAAATAGCGCTTATTACGGCAATCTGCCTTATGCTCGCAGGCGGTATAATTTTTGCAGGAGTGATGACTATGTTTAATTGGGATTTTAATAAATTATCCACCGTAAAATATGAAACTAACGAATATACCATTAATAAAGAATATAAAAATATATCTATTGTTACCAATATAGCCGATACTGAATTTTTACCGGCTGAAGATAATATAACAAAAATCATATGCTATGAGCAAAAAAATATGAAACATTCGGTTGCGGCGCAGAATGACACACTTGAAATTAAGGTTATTGATGAAAGAAAATGGTATAATTATATTGGCATTAATTTCAGCACCCCTAAAATAACTGTATATATTCCCAAAGCCGAATACGGTACCCTGACGGTTAATTCCTCTACGGGAGATGTGCAAATTCCAAAGGATTTTAAATTCAAAGACATTAATATTTCTCTTAGTACAGGCGATGTAATAAACTGCGCTAACGCTACAGAAAATATTAAAATTAAAACCACCACGGGCAAAATTCAAGTTAATAGCACATCATCAAAAGAGCTTGTTCTTTCTGCCACAACAGGCAAAATTGAAGCCTATAATGCAAACTGTAGCGGCACTACTAATATTAATGTATCAACAGGCAGTGTGAGTCTTACAAATTTAAGGTGCAAAAAACTTATCTCAAATGGAAGCACAGGTGCCATAACACTGAAAAATGTTATAGCAGATAACAGCTTTTTTATTAAACGCAGTACCGGCAGTGTGAATTTCAATGCTTGTGATGCCACCGAAATTTTTGTAAAAACCTCTACGGGAAATGTTGCGGGTAGCTTACTTTCAAGCAAGGTGTTTATTGCAAACACCTCTACCGGAAGTATTGATGTTCCAAAAACAACATCGGGCGGAAGATGTGAAATTATCACATCAACAGGAAACATAAAAATCTATAATGAATAACAAAAAACCGCCCTGCCGTATTTCGGCAGGGCGGAATTAAATAATCTTATTTTTCATAGCCTCATATATTATTATTTTAATTTAAAACTCAAAACTCTTATATTTATTGTTTACTGCTTTTTTAAAGCTGTAAATACTTTGTTTTCAATCAGATTGCTTAATACAATCGGTATTGCTTAGTACATTGGTCTCACCCTTCAAATAATTTCTTTGTACTGCCGGAGGGCTAATTTAATTGCAATTTTTAAACCGATTATTATCTTCTTGATAAACACTCCTATTTTTGGGTTTTTGCGTTTTACCCCAAACCCTTATGGGCAACCCTAATTAGGCAAAACGGCTGAAAACCACGGTTCACTGTTCATTGGATTCAGCCCCTTTCTGTGTGATCTGGTTTTTCTTAATTCCTTTTTTCTTTCTGTCTATATTATAGCAAGTAAGTATCCATTTGTCAATAGTTTTTTGTTAAAAAAATTAAAAATATTTAAAAATGTTTATAACTTTTGTTTATTTTAAATAAATGCCTTGTTTTTATTGACTTATTTAAAAATTCGTGATATAATAGATATAATCAATCGCAATGGAGGTTAAAGTTATGAAGCATATTAAGACTATTGAAACTCGCAATCTTTGTGAAAGCGCTAAAAACGGCGGTTGCGGCGAATGCCAGACTTCCTGCCAGTCTGCTTGCAAAACCAGCTGTGGTATTGCTAATCAGCAGTGCGAAAACACCGAAGAGAGCAAGTAGTTTAAACTCTTTAAAATCAGCCGTCCGGATGTCCGGCGGCTTTTTTTATGATATTACCTTTTAGTTGATTTTCAAGGAGAATTTTTTAATTATGGTACATCAGTACAAGCTTAACGGATACAATATTGTATTAGATATTTGCTCCGGTTCGGTTCATGCCGTAGATGATATTGCTTATGACATTATCGGGTTGTTTGAGGATAATACCCGCGAGGCTGTAATTTCAGCAATAAACGAAAAATATTCATCCTATGAGGGTGTTACCCCCGCCGATATTGATGAGTGTTATGACCAGATTGCAGAGCTTAAAAATTCGGGCAAGCTTTTTACTCCCGACACCTTTGAGCCAATGGCAGGCGCCTTAAAGCAAAAAACATCAGGAGTAGTAAAGGCGCTTTGCCTGCACATTGCACACACCTGCAACCTTAACTGTGAATACTGCTTTGCAAGTCAGGGTAAATATCAGGGTGAGCGGGCAGTTATGAGCTTTGAGGTTGGAAAGCGCGCCTTTGATTGGCTTATTGAAAATTCGGGTACCCGCCGCAATTTAGAGGTAGACTTTTTTGGTGGCGAGCCTTTAATGAATTTTGAAGTTGTAAAGCAGCTTGTTGCCTATGCACGCAGTATTGAAAAGGAAAAAGGCAAAAACTTCCGCTTTACGCTTACCACCAACGGACTTCTTATTGATGATGATGTTATAGACTTTGCCAATAAGGAAATGAGCAATGTTGTGCTGAGCCTAGACGGCAGAAAAGAGGTTCACGACCGCTGCCGTGTGGATTATAACGGTAACGGAAGCTGGGAAAAAATCGTACCCAAATTTCAAAAGCTTGTTAAGGCAAGAGAAAACAAAAATTACTATATGCGTGGCACCTTCACCCACCAAAACCCCGACTTTTTAAAGGATATTCAGGTTATGCTGGATTTAGGCTTTACCGAGCTTAGTATGGAACCGGTTGTGTGCGCCGCAGGTGACCCCTCAGAGCTTACTCCGGAGGATTTAACTGTGGTTATGGAGCAGTACGAAAAACTAGCCGAACTTATGCTTAAAAGGGATAAAGAAGGTAAGCCCTTTACCTTCTACCACTATATGATAGATTTAACAGGCGGCCCCTGCATTTATAAACGCATTTCGGGTTGCGGCTCGGGTACTGAATATATGGCGGTTACCCCTTGGGGCGACCTTTACCCCTGTCACCAGTTTGTTGGCGATGAAAAGTTTAAATTAGGTGACATCTGGCAGGGTGTTACAAATAAGGAAATTCAAAACTCCTTTGCTGAATGTAATGTCTACGCAAGAGAGGAATGTCGCAGCTGTTGGGCAAGGCTTTACTGCTCGGGCGGATGCGCCGCAAACGCCTATCACGCAACAGGCTCGGTTAAAGGTATTTACAAATCGGGCTGTGACCTGTTTAAAAAACGAATGGAATGTGCCATTATGGTGCAAATAGCCAAAGCCTTTGGAGAATAAAATATGAACACGCCTATTTGCGACTTTGTTAAAAACTACATATCGCAAAAAAATGAAAGACTGCATATGCCCGGTCACAAGGGATGCGGTCTTTTAGGCTTTGAACAGTTTGATATTACCGAAATTGCGGGTGCCGACAGTCTTTATGAAGCAAACGGCATTATAAAGCAAAGTGAGCAGAATGCATCAGCACTTTTTGGGTCGGACACCTTTTATTCCACCGAGGGGTCATCACACTGTATAAGGGCAATGCTTTATTTGGCTATGAGCTTTTGCGGCAACAAAAATCGGCTTATTGCGGCAGGCAGAAATGCACACAAATCCTTTTTAACCGCCGCCGCTTTGCTTGATTTAGATATTGACTGGCTTTGCGGAAGCGGTGAAAATTATCTCTCCCTTAATTTTTCGGCAGAGGATATGGAAGATTATTTTAAATCTGCCGATACACTCCCCTTTGCGGTCTACCTTACCTCCCCCGACTACCTTGGAAACAGGCTTGATATTAAAAAAATAAGTGAGGTTTGCCGCAGATACAATGTTTTACTGCTTATAGATAACGCCCACGGCGCCTATTTAAAATTTTTGCAAAATTCCCAACACCCCATAGATTTGGGTGCCGATTTATGCTGTGATTCTGCCCACAAAACCCTGCCTGTGCTTACGGGGGGTGCCTATCTGCACATAAAAAACAGCCTCCACCCATTTTTCAAAAGCAATGCAAAGCAGGCTCTTGCTATGTTTGGCTCCACAAGTCCATCATACCTTATTTTGCAATCGCTGGATATGGCAAATAAGTATTTATATGGCTATAAAGAAAATCTTGCCGCCTTTATTAAAAAGGTAGAAAAGCTTAAAAAAGCCCTTGAAGATTACGGCTACACACTTATAGGTAGTGAGCCGCTTAAAATAACAATATTGACAAGTGCTTACGGCTACAATGGTACCGAAATAGCCGAATATATGCAAAATTCAGGGCTTATTGCCGAGTTTTTTGATGCCGATTTTATAACCCTTATGCTAACCCCTGAAAACTCTGATGATTGCCTTAGTGAAATTTCAGATGTGCTTAAAAATCTGCCCAAAAAAGAAAGAATAAAAAGCACCCCGCCAAGCTTTACTCTGCCAACCAAAAAAATATCGGTAAGTAAAGCGGCATTTTCACAATCTGAAATTGTAAAAACCCAAAATGCCTTGGGGCGAATAGCGGCACTGCCCACTGTGGGCTGTCCGCCCGCCGTACCCATAGTTATGAGTGGCGAGCTGATAGACCAAAATGTAATAAATACACTTGAATATTACGGCATTAAAGAAACTGCTGTTGTTATTTAAAAAGCAACTGCGACAAAGGTGAAATGTAAAATCACCTCTGTTGCAGTTTTATTGTACCCGAATATTTTACATATTTGTTATAAACCCTGTTAATGGCGAATATACTTAACCGAGGTGATACGGTTGGCATATAGCGACAGAGAGCTTTTAGCCCGCATTATTCAGTGTGAGGCAGGTGGCGAGGGTGAAAACGGTATGAAAGCGGTTGCAAGCGTTGTTATGAACAGGGTTCAGGCAAGTGTGGGTGAATACTCACGGCTTGGGGGAAGTCTTAGAAATGTTATTTTTCAACCCGGGCAATTTGACTGCGCCACCGAAACGCTGGGTGGCAGATATAATCCCCAAAACATTTATAATATGAATCCGCAAAACGAGCATTTTAACATTGCCGATTGGGCGCTTGCGGGCAACCGACTTACCAATTTAGGCTCGGCTTTATGGTATTTTAATCCCTTTAGTACCACCTGCAGACAGAATTTTCCCGGCAGGTCGGGGGTGTTTGCGGTGCGAATAGGTGACCACTGCTTTTATAACCCAACAGCCTATTATGCCGAAACTTAAATCCACCTTAAATGGCGATTTCTGCCTCATCAAGCTAAGGAGTGATTACTGTGAACAACAATGGATTTATGGGAAGCAATTTGCAGGGGCAAGCCCGCAATATTAACAATGACGGTGGGGGCAACCGACTTAATTCAAGTAACCCTACGGGCAGTCCGTCGGGCAGTGGCAACGGATTTTCAGTGCCCTCGGGCATTGGGTATGATGCCTACCAAGGCTCTATTCAACAGATTATGCGTGATAACATTGGCGAATATATGGATGTGGAATTTTTAATAGGCACAAGCGGTCTTACCACCCGAAGCGGACAGCTTACAAATGTAGGTGTCAGCTACATTGTTTTGTACGACCGTTCTAAGGACAGATATATGATTTGCGATTTGTATTCCATTAAATTTGTTACCATTTACGACCCAAATAGGTAAAGGTGAATTTTATTATATGGTTTAATATGCATAACAAAGCCTCGTTCCACTTCTGCGGAACGAGGCTTTGTTTAAGTTGATAAATTATAGTTTGAAATGCCGTCGGCATTTCAAACCGTAGGGAACAACCTATGTGTTGTTCCGTATAAATACCGCAATTTATATTTTTTTACGGAATGACACGCAGGTCATTCCCTACGGTGTAAATTGCCAATTTATCGGGTGGCTTTAAAAAGGCAAAGCACAGACTAAAAACCGCCTTATACCCACAAATAAAATGGACGCGGGGTAAATACCAAGCCGCATCCACAGATTTATTCGTAATAAAAGAACGCTTGGCGTTCCGGTCGCGGAACGGGGCGAAGCTGTACCGCCTACCCTACTGGTCTTCCTTTTCGGCAATAAGCTCTCTTTGCTTTTCAACAATAGGGGTATCCTTACCGCCCAACCGTTTAATGTAATCAACAATAATCATTCTTATAACCGCCATTACGGGAACACCAATTATAATTCCCACAAAGCCGAAAAGTCCACTGCCTATCATAATTGCAAGCAAAACATATAAAGGTCTGAGTCCTACCGATTCGGCAACGATTCTGGGCTGAATAAGGTTGGCGTCCACCTGCTGTACAACAATAATTAATACAAGGGCAATAACAGCCTTTAAAATATCTCCGCTGGAGATAAGGGTTATAAGCACAACCCCAATGCCACCTATAATAGAGCCGAAATATGGTATGATGTTGCAAAGACCCATTAAAATACCAAGAAGCAGTGCATATGGCAAGCCGATAATGTAGAATACTATTGTTAAAAGCACGCAAACAATGGCGCAATCAATAAGCTGACTGTAAATATAGTTGTAGAATATTTCTGAAATGCGTACCGAAAGCCCCTTGAATTTAGATATACGCTCCCTTGGAATTACCAGACTTAAAAGCTTTTTAAATACTTTAATAAGATGATTTCTGCCAAGAAGCACATAAACAGAAACAACAAATGCCATAAATACATCAACTATTGCGCCTGTTGCGCCTAAAATTTCGCCTGCATATTTTCCAACTGCATTCAAATCAAAAAAGCTTAGTATATCATTAACATTTATACTGCTTAAAATTCCGCTAACATCAATACCAAAAATCTTTCCGTCGGGTCCAATAAGACCACTGATGTAAGCCACTGCGGAGTTAAAATAACCCGGCAAATCCTGAACAAGCTCCATTACGCTGTTAAAAAATCTTGGTAAAAACAAATAAAGAATAACAGCCAAAAGCAAAATCAAAGCAAGATAACAGGTTAAAACAGAAATTCCCCTTGCATTATTCTTTAAAAAGCTTTTGTTGCTTTTAAGGCAAAGCTTTTCTAATGCATATGCCGGCTTGTAAAGAATAAAAGCAATAACAATACCGCCTATAAAGGGGCTTATTACACTTATTACATTTAAAATTGCGGCAAATACCTTTGGTAAATCATCAACAACCTTATAAAAGGTAATTATGGCTACCACAAATAAAAATAAGGGCAACCAGATTTTTCTAAAATTGGAAACACTTGATTTTTTCTTCTGCATAACACTAGCCTACCTTATCTGTCCGTCGCCGCGAACAATAAATTTTACTGTTGTTAAATCCTTTATTCCCATAGGACCGCGTGCGTGTAGCTTGCCTGTAGAAATGCCTATTTCCGCGCCCATTCCAAACTGACCGCCATCTGTAAAGCGGGTGGATGCATTTACATAAAGGGCGGCGGCATCCAGCTCATTTACAAAGCGCTCGGCATTTTTGTAGGACTGGGTAACAATGCACTCGCTATGCCCTGTGGAATATTTTCTTATATGCTCCATCGCGGCATCCAACGAATCCACAACCTTAACCGCTATTATGTAATCCAAAAATTCGGTGCTGTAGTCCTCATTGGTTGCGGGCACTGCATCCTTTAAAATTTTACAGGTTTGCTCACAACCCTTAACAAGGGTATTATGCTTTTTTAAAGCCTCATTTATCATAGGCAGAGCCTTTTCTGCCACATTTTTATGAACAAGAAGTGTTTCCAGCGCGTTGCATACTGAGGGTCGCTGACATTTACCGTTTTCTACTATATCCACAGCCATTTGAAGGTCGGCAGATTCATCTACAAAGGCATGGCAGTTGCCCACACCCGTTTCAATTACGGGAACTGTGGCATTCTGAACCGTTGCGCGAATTAAAGACGCTCCACCTCTGGGAATAAGCAAATCCAAATACTGAAGCTTCATAAGCTCATTTGCAGAATTGCGGGTGGTATCCTCTACCAAATCCACAGTACCTTCGGGTAGTCCCGACTTGATTACGGCATCCTTTAAAACCTTAATAATAGCAAGATTGGAACGGATAGCCTCCTTGCCGCCCCTAAGAATAACGGCATTACCCGCCTTAAGGCAAATTCCAAAGGCATCGGCTGTAACATTGGGGCGCGCCTCATAAATAATTCCAACAACACCTAAGGGAACACGGATTTTAGAAATTCGCATACCGTTGGGTCGTTTTATACCCTCAACAACCTCACCTACGGGGTCGCTTTCCATAGCGATTTCTCTGAGTCCCGCCGCCATATCTGCAATGCGCTGAGGGGTAAGGCGAAGCCTGTCTAAAAGGGAATCGGTAAGACCTGCCGCCCTGCCTGCTTGAATATCCTTTTCATTTTCTGATATAAGCTCTGCCTCATTTTCAATAAGCATATCTGCCGCTAAAAGCAAAAGCTTGTTTTTCTGCTCACTTGAGGCAGATGCTAATACTGCTGCCGCCTTTTTTGCGGCAATACCAAGTTGTTCAACTGTTTTCATTTATTTATTCTCCCGTCAAGCTTGGTTCAAAGAATGTACCCACCGAATGACCGTCAAAAAGGTCATAAAGAAGCGCGGGGTTATCGCCCGACATAACCTGAACGGCTATGCCGCGCTCGGTAGCAAAGCGAGCCGCCTCTAATTTAGTGTGCATACCACCCGTACCGCGGTTAGAACCACTGCCGCCCGCCGCCAAAAGCATTTCATCGGTAATTTTCTTAACCCTTACAATAAGCCTTGCATCCTCATTTTCCTTGGGGTTACTGTCATAAAATCCATCAATATCGGTTAAAATAATCAGCGCATCCGCGTGGGCTAAATCAGCAACAATTGCCGAAAGATTATCGTTATCGCCAAATAGGATTTCTTCAAATGAAACGCTGTCATTTTCATTTATAATTGGAATTGCATCCAGCTCCAGAATGGCTTCAATGGTGTTTATAACATTATTTCTGCGCTCATCATTATCAATAACATCACGGGTAATAAGAATCTGTGCGGGAACATATCCGTATTCTGAAAAAAAGCGGTCATAAATGCTCATAAGGTCGCACTGACCGATTGCCGCAGCCGCCTGCTTGCCCTTGGTTGTTGTGGGTCGCTCTTTAAGGCCAAGACGACCAACACCAACCGCAATGGCGCCCGATGACACCAAAACAATTTCCTTACCGCTGTTTTTAAGGTCTGAAACCACGCGGGCAAGCTTTTCTATTTTGCGAAGATTAGGCTTGCCGTTATCATAGGTAAGGCTTGATGAACCAATTTTAATAACAACTCTTTTTGCATCTTTAATATGCATTTAAAAAACCTTCTTTGAACAGAGAATTAATATTTTACCCTCTGATTTAAATATTTATATATCCGTTGGGGGTAAAGATTTTGCCGCCGACTCCCTTTAATGGGGCGGTGCGCCAATCTCCCGTAAAGCCTGCCGTATGGCGATTAAGCTCCACACCCAGCATATTTTCAATTAATATGCCCACAAATGAGCCAAACATAGGATGATTGCGTGAGCCGTCACCATTTAAGTTTTCACAAAGGGTAGTGCAACCCAGCCTGCTTACCATACTTGTAACAGATGGCGGATTGGTATTTGTAAGCAATTCAATTGCCACATCACCCATATCGGCATCAAAAAATGCTTTTATAAGTATTGGAAAACCTAAAATACCGGTATCCAAACTGCCGCCCTTATAACCCTCAAGGGTGGGGATTATTTCATCCAAGGTTGCCGCGCCCGCCGCATAGGCAAATAGGGGTGCCGCCTGCTTGCCGCAATCCCAAATGCCATCCACAAAAAATTCATTGCGTATGGCAAGGCGCTTGGCATTGATTTTATTTTCTATTTCGCCCGATACACCGTAATCGCCCAGAATTTCGGCTATCTGCTTTAACATACCAAGCTGCTCAGTATAAAGGCAGGTGTTTACATAGCCTTCGGTAAGCTCAACCTTTTCGGGGGTACACCACTCACCAAGGCACCAGCCGCCCTCTTCTTCACGAACAACTATGTTATTTTCACTGCGGCTTTCCATATAATCTACAAAGCGGAGCATATTTTGGTAATATTCCTCTAAAATATCAAGCTCACCATAATGCAGATAATACTGCCATGGAACCACTATCATTGCACCGCCCCAGCCTGCAGGACCGCCACCGCCGCCGCCAAAGGGGGCGGTATGCTGAATGTGACCCGATTTTTTACACTGACCGTCTGCAATATCTCTTATCCATTTGCGGTAAAAGCTACGGCAATCGGCAAGGTACATAGCAGAGGATGCTGTAAGCTGACCGTCACCCGTATAGCCAAGCCGCTCGCGGTGGGGACAATCGCTTGGCACTCCGCAGTGCATATTGCTCCACTGTGAGTTTTGGTAGATTTCAACAGCCTCATTAATAAGCTGATTTGATGCTGTAAGCTTGCCTTGAATATTTAAATCACACTGAATTTCCAGCACCGTAACATCTGTAACATAGCCCTCGATTTTAAAATATCTGAAGCCGTGCCAAACAAAAAAGGGCGAAATGCTTTCATCCTCTTTTCCCGATGCTACAAACACATCGGTCTGGTCATACGAACACCCAAGCTCATTTTTATCGGTTAAATTTTCACCGTATGTAATTTTAATCTGTTCACCGTACTCTGCCGAGGTGGTTATTTTAACAAGTCCCGAAAGATTTTTGCCAGCATCATAAAGGCAGAAGCCTTCCCCCTTTAAAACGGGGGCAGGGATTATTTCATTTACAACCCTGTCGGCGGGGAAATGGGCGGCTCGTAGGGTGGTGTCCTCAGGCGGGAATACCATTACTGTGGAAATCTCATCCCCGTCGCCAAAAAGGGCGGGCATAAGTGGAATTGATAAATCCTGCATTTCGCCCACAAAAAGCTGATTGTAAACTACAGGGCTTTCCAACGCTTCAAAATATTCATCAGAAACAACAGTATCATTTTTGGTTTTAAGCATAAGCTTAATTTTAGGCTCGCCGTATTCCATATGCCCCTCGGCAATGCGGGCGGTTTGATTATACCAACCGTTGCCCAAAATCACCGCAATATGGTTTTCGCCAACCTCCAAAAGGCTTGAAACATCATAAGCTCTGTAATACTGTGAATAGGAAAATTCATCCTTTAAAGGATAAATCAACTGCATATTTTCGGTGTTGCGCTTGTGATAATCGGAATTAACGGCAAAATATTCATCACTTACCAAAACACCGTTTATATAACACTTAGAAAAGCCAAGTGTTAAAAGGTACAAAACTGCATTTTCGGTGGATGAAACCTCAAAGCTCTTATGAAGAATAGGCGCGGTATCTGAAAATGCGGCGCCTATATACTCGGCATTTTCAAAATCCCCCAAAAGTCCCACCTTAAAGGGAACCTCTGCGGTATCGGTTTCACCTTTTTCGTTTATAAGGGTAATACCAAAAAAGTAATCCTCCAGCCGTGTTAATTCGGTTTTGGCAAAAACATAAGGGATTTTAAAATCCTCACTGCACTGCCAAACAACTTCACCGTTTTTGTTTTTTATTTCTGCCTGAAGCTTTTTTGGTTCAAATTCCTCATACTCAAAGGTAAGGCGATAGGGCGGCTCTGCCGCCAACTGATTTAAATTATCACATACGCGCAAATTTTTAATCATTTTAAAAACACCAACCTAATCTATATCCTTGCCACAGCAACGCTTGTATTTTTTACCGCTTCCGCAGGGGCAAGGAGCGTTTTTGCTTACAACACCTTTTCCGCGAACGGTACGATTAACACTGCCGTCGCTTGAGGTTGCGTTTTCCTCTGCAACCTTTTCTCTTTTAAGCTCCTCTGCGGTTTTAAATTCACCAACTAGAATACCAATTGCCGTTTCGCGACGGATAGAATCAATCATTGCGTTGAACATATCGGTACCGTCATTGCGGTATTCTACTACAGGGTTATGCTGACCGTAGCTACGAAGTCCCACACCCTGACGAAGCTCATCCATAGCATCAATATGGTCCATCCAGTGCCTATCAACCGTTTTAAGAAGCACATAGTGTTCAATATCGCGCATTCTTTCCTCGCCGTATCTTTGCTCCTTAGCATCCAGATACTCGTTTGCGCGGTCAATAATCAACTGCTCAATTTCCTCATATGATGTATTGCCCAGCTCCTCGGTTGTGAAAACAAGGTCATCATCCCTTAGCATCCAACCGCCAAAGCGCTTTTTAAGGGGTTCAAAATCCCAATCATCGTGAACATCGCTATCCTCAATGGCGGCGGCAACCTCCTCTTTAAGGGTGGCTTCTACCATACCACGGATTTTTGCCTCAATATCCTCACCGTCAAGCACCTGATTTCGCTGCTTATAAATAAGCTCGCGCTGTTGGTTCATAACATCGTCATACTCTAAAACTCTTTCGCGGATGCCAAAATTCCTTGCCTCAACCCTGCCCTGCGCAGTTTCTATAAGGTTTGAAACTATGCGATAGTCAATAGACAAATCCTGATCCACTTTAAATCTGGACATAATATCGCTTGTTCTTTGACCGCCGAAAAGACGCATTAAATCATCCTCAAAGGAAACATAGAACTTTGTATCACCGGGGTCGCCCTGACGACCCGCGCGACCGCGAAGCTGATTATCAATACGGCGAGATTCGTGACGCTCGGTGCCTATAATCAAAAGACCGCCTGCCGCCCTTACCTTTTCGGCCTCGGGTGCAATTTCTGCCTTGAATTTTGCCATATATTCTGCAAATTTTTCTCTGGCAATAAGAATATCCTTATTATCGGTATCGGCATAGCCTGTTGCCTCGGCTATGATTTCATCACTGTAGCCTTCCTTTTTAAGCTCATTTCTAGCCAAAAATTCAGCATTACCGCCAAGCATAATATCGGTACCACGACCCGCCATATTGGTGGCTATGGTAACAGCGCCGAATTTACCTGCCTGAGCAATTATTTCGGCCTCCTTTTCGTGGTGCTTTGCGTTGAGCACGCTATGAGGAATATTCTCTTTTTTAAGCATACTGCTTAGTATTTCGGATTTTTCAATTGTAACGGTACCCACAAGCACAGGCTGACCCTTTGCGTGAGCCTGTTTAATATGATTTATAACCGCATTGAACTTTGCAAGCTCGGTTTTATAAACAACATCGTTATTATCGTTTCTTATAACAGGCTTATTTGTTGGGATTTCCACTACATCCAGATTATAGATTTTACGAAACTCCATTTCCTCGGTCAGGGCGGTACCCGTCATACCCGAAAGCTTACTGTAAAGGCGGAAGAAGTTCTGGAAGGTAATGGATGCAAGGGTACGGGATTCATCAGCGATTTTAACGCCCTCTTTTGCCTCAATTGCCTGATGAAGTCCCTCATTATAGCGGCGACCAAACATCAAACGACCTGTAAATTCATCAACAATAATAACCTCGCCGTCTTTTACAACATAGTCAACATCGCGTTTCATAACGCCGTTTGCCTTGATTGCCTGATTTATGTGGTGGGCAATGGCCATATTTTCAACATCGGTAAGATTATCAATTTTAAATTCCGCCTCAGCCTTTTTAACACCCTCAGGGGTAAGGGTGGCGGTTCTTGCCTTTTCATCAACAACATAGTCGCCGTCGTAATTATTAACCTCGTCTGACTTTTTATCATCACTTTCGGTAACCTTAACCATTTTAAGCTTTCTTGCAAAACGGTTTGCGGCGGTGTAAAGGTCGGTGGATGCCCCCGCCTTACCCGAAATAATAAGGGGGGTTCTTGCCTCATCAATTAAAATGGAGTCAACCTCATCCACAATGGCAAAATTATGTCCGCGCTGAACGCGTTCCTCTTTATAAATTGCCATATTATCGCGCAGATAATCAAAGCCAAGCTCATTGTTGGTGCAATAGGTTATATCGGCATCGTAGGCGGCTTTTTTCTCCTGTTGATTCATACCGTGAATAATAAGTCCAACACTAAGACCCAAAAATCCGTAAAGCTTGCCCATCCATTCTGAGTCGCGCTTTGCAAGATAATCGTTTACCGTTACAATGTGAACGCCCTTGCCCGAAAGAGCGTTAAGATATGCGGGAAGGGTGGCAACAAGAGTTTTACCCTCACCTGTTTTCATTTCACTTATTCTGCCCTGATGCAGTATTATACCGCCCAAAATCTGTACGGGGAAATGGCGCATACCAAGTACGCGATCACCCGCCTCGCGGCAAACGGCAAAGGCCTCAGGCAAAAGGTCGTCCAAGGTTTCCATTGCGTTTAGTCTTTCTTTAAATTCTGTTGTTTTTTCTTTAAGCTCCTCATCGGTCAGCTTTTTGTACTCATCCTCATAAGAAAGCACCTTTTCCTGCAACGCAGTAATTCTTTTTATTTCTTTTTTGCTATAGTTACCAAAAAGTTTTTCTAAAAATCCCATATATAAAATCCTTTCAAAAAGTGAATAAACCAATACATAATACATTATACCAAATATGCCGTAAAAAATAAAGTATAAATTGTAAAGAAATAATATCAAAAGGTGTAATTTTTCAGGTTTTGCTTGACCGAAAAAAGATTAAGTAGTATAATAATTGTATAAATTCCAAAAAGGAGTTAATAAAAATGCTTTATCACAATATGAAAATTGCGGGATTAGACCGCGCTTTACCCCTTTGCCCCGTTAATGAAAATCTTTACATAGGCGCCTTTGTAATGTTCGGCGACACCGAGCTTACCACCGCCTGCGCAAAGGAGCTTTTAAAGCGTGCCCCCGAATACGATTATTTAATCACCGCCGAGGCAAAAGGTATTCCCCTTTGCCACGAAATGGCAAGACTTAACGGGGATAGCTACTATCTGCTTGCCCGCAAGGCGCCCAAGCTTTATATGACGGGTGTTTTAGAGGTTAATGTTCGTTCCATTACCACCGCCGCAGAGCAAAAGCTTTTCCTTGATACTGCCGATGCCGAAAAAATGAAGGGAAAGCGGATTCTTATTGTGGATGATGTTATTTCCACAGGCGAATCTTTGCGTGCAATTGAGCAGCTTGTAAATGAGGCAGGCGGCATTACGGTTGGTAAAATGACCGTTCTTGCCGAGGGTGATGCCAAAAACAGGGATGACATTGTTTTTCTTGAGGAATTACCACTTTTTAAGCCCGACGGCAGCGTTTTATAATAGCTGAAAATTTTAATTAGAGATAAAAAAATCTGCAGTAAAAATGCGAAAAAAGCATTTTTTATTGCAGATTTTTGTGTTTATATATAAAGATAAATTATAGTTTGAAGATGTGACTGCTTAAGGCCGTCCCTAGACAGGGAAGGGGGCCCAGCGTACGCTGGGGGAAGGGTTGAAAAACCATCGCAAACCGCTCTATTAAGGGCTTTTTGCTGTGAAAAATCTCCCCTTCCACCGCCGTTCGGCGGTCCCCCTTCCCCGTCCGGGGACGGCCTCCTAAATCGCAAATTTGTGCGATAAACCACAATTTGTCGTGTTGTTTTAAAAAGGCAAAGCACAGGCTAAAAACCGCCTTACACCCACAAATAAAATGGACGCGGGGTAAAGACTACGCCGCATCCATAAACCTATTCGTAATAAAAGAACGCTTGGCGTTCCCGCATCCATAAATCTATTCGTAATAAAATAACGCTAAGCGTTCCAGCGCCTTTTTAATATATGGGTCACTTCCGCCTAAAGTATACCGATTTTGTAGCTCCTCCTGTGTAAAGCTTACCTCAAAATCGGGGGCAAGACCCTTGCCGTTAAAGCCCTTTCCGCCTGCGGGGAAAAACTCACCTACCGTAAAGCGTATGCAGGATTCATCCTTTAAAAAGTAGGTGCGCTGTACAACACCCTTACCGTAGGTATTGTTGCCTATAAGGGTGGCTTTTGCCATATCCCTTAAATTTGCCGCAAAAAGCTCTGATGCGCTTGCCGTTGCCTCATTGGTTAAAACAACCATTGGCAAATCACACTTATTGGCATCTGATTTTGCTGAAACCTTTTTACTGCCGTCGGCATAAACAATGGTAATAAGGTCACATTCACCCACCAGAGTATCTAAAATCTTACATACCGAATCTACAGTACCGCCGCCGTTATCACGAACATCAAAAATAAAACCTTTTACCTTTTGCTCGGTTAAAAATTTATATGCCTTATCAAACTGAAGGGCAGTTGCCTCATTAAAGGCGGTAATGCACACATAGCCGTAATTTTCTATTACTTCATAGTACACGCACTGTCTTGTAAATTCCTCGTAGGTGATTTCAAGCTGAAGGTCTTTACCACCACGCAAAAGGGTGATTTTTGCCTTCTGCCCTATTTCGCGCTTTATGGAATTCACACTTTCTGAAAATCCAACCTCCTTAACGGTTTTACCATCTATGGCGGTTATCATATCATAGGGCTTAATGCCCGCCTTGTGCGCAGGACTGCCCTCATCCACGCGGAATACGGTTAAGGAGTTATTTTTTTCATCATTAAAAACGGTAACACCTATACCTGTTGTATTACCCTCAAAGGAATTTTCTACTGCAACGCTGTCCTCAGTGTTTTTATAAAAGCCGTATTTATCATTAATGGCGCGCATATAGGCGGTTGCCAAGGCATCATCCAAGATTTTATCATCAATATCGCCCGAATAGTATTTACGCACAAGAGAATCAATTTCCGTAAGCTTTTCAAAGGGACTTGGCGCAAGCCATCTGTAAATACTAATGGATAGCAAAGAGGATATTAAAATTATAGCTATAACACCAAAAGAAACGGCAATTAGCTTTGCCATTTTGCCTGTTTTTTTAATCTTGGATTTGTTTTCTGATTCTTCCTTTGAAGACTCTACGGGTGTTGATTCTTCCAAGGCTTCAACCTCTTTATCAACTTCATTTTGTGAATTAATATTCTTTTCTTCCAACAATATCACCGCTTTAAGTTCAATTAAAAATATGGGCGAATTTTCATCCGCCCACATAAAAATATATTATATTTATCCTGCCTTGTTGAAATAACTCATAGGATTAACTCGGTTGCCGTTTACACGAACCTCAAAGTGCAAATGGTTGCCTGTGGAGTTACCGGTAGAGCCAACATAACCAATAGTCTGACCCGCCTTTACCGACTGACCCTCACTTACAATAGGCGCCCTGCACATATGGGCATAAAGGGTGGCAAACTGATTACCTCCGCTCATACCGTGGTTAATAACAACCCAGTTACCAAAGCCGCCCGAATTCCATCCCGCAGAAAGCACTACTCCATCTGCCGCCGCAACAATGGGCTTACCGTAAATGCCTGCGCTGGCAATATCAATACCACCGTGGAGCTTGTACTTACCCGATACGGGATTTACTCTGTAGCCATAGTAGGAGGTTATATTATAATATCCGGGAACGGGCCAAGTGAATCTTCCGCTTTTGAAAACGGGATTTTTGCCACTTCCGCCCCCTGCCGCCGCAGACAACGCCGCCTGAATTTCCTTTTCAAGCTTGTTTATAGCCGCCTCATAGGTTTTGTTCTGAGCCTCTAATGCGGCTTGGTCGCTGTTTATGGAGGAAATAACTCCATTTATCTCGGTCTGCTGAGCCTTTAGCTTTGCCTGCTCATTAGCCAATGATTTTTTAATATCATTCTGGGCAGCCATTTTTTTATTTATTGCCGCCTTGGATTTATTTATATCCTCAATAGCGGCGGTGATTTCACTAACGATTTTTTTATCGTGAGCAGAGATGGTACGCGAAACCTCCGAAAGTGCCAGATAATCGGAAAAGCTGTCAGCATCAAGAAGAACCAACAAATCATTGTTTGTACTTCCGCTCATATAAATAGAACGCATACGCTGACGGAACAAAAACTTAGCGTCCCCGATTTCGGCCTCTTTTTCGGCAATTTCTGCCTCAAACTCTTTAATTTCTGCCTTATAGCTGTTTATAAGTCTGGTGCAGGCAGAAATTTTTTCCTGAGTTACTGCCATCTGCTCATCCAGCTTGGATTTAAGTGCGTTTTTTGCCGCTTTATCCTTTTTAAGATTGGCAATTTCCTTTTCAAGCTTAGCAGATTTTTCTTCCAAATCACTTATTTCGTTCTTCATCTGTGAGGTTGAAGCCGCCGAAGCAGGTATATAAACCGATGAAGTAAAAAGGCTTGCAATTAGCACAAAAACTGTTGCGACTACAAAAAAGCCACGCTTAAACATAGGGTGCTCCTTTCAAAAGCAATTATACGCAAAATGCGCATTTAAGATGCACGATTGAAATATTTCATTGGATTGGTGCGCGAACCATTTACACGAACCTCAAAATGACAATGGTTACCATAGGAACGACCGGTATTACCAACATAGCCAATAATCTGACCTGCGCTAACCTTCTGCCCGCTTCTTACCGAGGGGGTATATTTCATATGTGCGCAGATTGTGGAATACTGATTGCCCTTATAGGTGCCGTGATTTATCATAACCCAGTTACCAAAACCGCCTGTATTGTAGCCTGCCGAAAGCACAACACCATCGGCAACGGCTATAATGGGCTTACCCTCAATACCGGCGCTTGCAATATCAATGCCGCCGTGAAGTCTGCCCCAACGCTGACCGTAATAAGAGGTAACATTATAATATCCGGGTACGGGCCACAAAAACTGACCGCTTGTAAATACGGGATTACTGCTTCCCGAATTGCCTGCAGAAGAAATAGCATCTTGAATTTCTTTTTCAAGCCTGTTTATAGCCGCCTCATACTCCTTGTTATCCTTTTCAAGGGCGGATTGGTCGGCGCTTATGGAGGCAATAACTCCGTTTATTTCCGCCTGCTGTGCCTTTAGTTTATTCTGCTTTTCGGCAAGAGATTTTTTAATCTCATTTTGGGCGGTAATCTTTTCATTTATTGCCTTTTTGGATTCATTAATATCCTTAATTGCGGTAATAACGGTATCTACTATTTTACGGTCGTGGGCGGCAATTGTGCGGGAAACCTCTGAAAGGGCAAGATAGTCAGAAAAATTTTCAGCATCTAAAAGCACTAACAAATCGTTATTTGTACTGCCGCTCATATAAATAGAACGCATACGCTGACGGAACAAAAACTTAGTGTTATCTATCTCAGCCTCTTTAGCCTTAATCTCGGCTTCAAACGCCTTGATTTCCGTCTTATATTCGTTTATAAGCCTACTGCAAGCTGCAATTTCGCTTTGGGTATTTGCTATCTGTGCATTAAGCTTATCTTTTATTTTTTGTTGCTCTGCCTTTTGACCTTTAAGCTCGGCAATTTCTTTTTCCAGCTTTTTAGATTCAGATTCAAGTCTTTCAATCTCATTGCGTATCTGCGAATTTGATGCCGCCGACACATTAACAAAAAGGCTTGCAACAATAGTTGTTAAAATAAGTAAAACTGCCGTTGATTTTATTATAAAATGCTTTTTCATAAATAATTATTCCTAAAGAGCTTTAAATTCGCTACCCTCTTTTTTAAGGTATTTGCCAATCATAAAGGCACTGCCCAACGCACCTGCAACAATACCAATTGCGGCGAATATACCAAACAGCAGCAATGCCTGCTCGCCAAAGGGTACCGAAAGGGTAAAGGAATCACCCATAGAATCGGCAGCAACACGGTAACAGAAGTAAAGTATACCCTCTGAAATAATTGCAGAAACCAAGCCTAAAATAATACCTTCAATAATAAAGGGTAAACGGATGAATGCATCGGTAGCGCCAACAGCCTTCATAATGCTTATTTCCAGCTTGCGGTTGTACATAGTAACGCGGATTGTATTGGAAACAATAACCAAAGCAATAACTGCCAAAATTCCAATAATCCAAAAGCATATCATAGAAATACCGCTTTTAATATCGGCAATAGTTTTAGCAAGCTCGGCATGGGAAACAACCGAATGAACGCCTGCGGTTTTTTCAATATCCCTTATGGTCTGCTCAAAAATATCCATACTTTTAAGGGTAACTCTTGCGCCGTGGGACATAGGGTTGCCGCCCTCTTCATCTAATATTTCAAAAGCTCCGGCCATATCGGAAAGGGCGGTTTCCTTGGCTCTTTTAAGGGCTTCATCCTTGGAGATAAACTCAACCGACTCTACATTGCCGATTTTTTCCAGCTCGGCACAAACCTTTTTAGCCTCCTCCTCATTATGTATAAGATAGGCGCTTTCGGGGATTTTGGGAGCTTCTTCCTCTTTATCACTATCCCCCGAAGAGGTGGAGTCACTTGATGCCTTAGCAGAGCTATCAGAATCAGAAGAATCACTGTCGCTGCTGTTTGAAGATGCATCGGCAGAGCTTAGCTGAGATGCGTTTTGGTAAATTACAGAGTTTTCATCATTAAAATAAACCATAACAACATTTTGCTGCTCCAGATTGCTCATATAAACATTAACATTTTTGGTAAGCAAAATTGCAAAGCCGATTAATACCATACAGGCTACCAGAACACCGATAGATGCAATGGACATTAAGCGGTTTACCCATACATTACGAAAACCCTCGCGGGTTAAATATCTTACACTTTGAATTTTCATATGGCGCCCTCCGCATTATCGGCAACAATTTTGCCGCCCTCCAGCATAATTACACGGTGGTGAAAATCACGAACCAGATTATGCTCATGAGTAACCATTAAAACGGTGGTGCCTGCCTTGTTTATGCGACTTAGCATTTCTACAATTTCATAGGACATATTGGGGTCTACATTACCTGTAGGCTCATCGGCAATAAGCAGAGTGGGCTTGTTTATAAGGGCGCGCGCAAGGCCAACTCGTTGCTGCTCACCACCCGAAAGCTCGGCAGGCTTGGAGCGTGCCTTATGACCCAGTCCTACCTGACTCAGAGCCTTTGCCACCTCACGACGGATAACATTTGGCTTTTCGCCGACAACATGCATTGCAAAGGCAACATTATCAAACACATCCATAGTAGGAATAAGGCGGAAATCCTGAAAAACTATACCCATTGTACGGCGAAGCATAGGCACCTGCTTACGGGGCAGATCGGTAAGATTGTAGCCATTTACAATAACCTCACCTGCGTTTGCCTTTTCCTCACGCATTATAAGCTTCATAAATGTGGATTTACCTGCGCCCGAAGCACCTACAACAAAAACAAATTCTCCGGGATGGATTTGTATATTAACATCATTGAGGGCGTGGGTTCCCGTTGCATAGGTTTTGGAAACGCCGCGGAACTCAATAATGGGCTTAGTCTGAGGTTTTGGTGCAACTGCAGAAATTTCATTTTCATCGGCAGGCCCAAAAGCATTTTCAAATAACTGAGCTTCCATTTCTTTCTCCTTAATATTTTGTTTAAAATCTGTTCACTTTTTTCTGCAAAGTATAAAATCCGAGCCTTATATCGGTCGGATTTTATAAGCAAGCACGATTAATACTTAATTGGATCGGATTTAAGATACTTCTTAACCATTAATGCAATTTTAAATACAATTGCGTGGTCAAATTCACGAAGATCCAAACCTGTAATTTTCTTAATTTTTTCCAAGCGGTAAACAAGGGTGTTACGGTGAACAAAAAGCTTTCTGGAGGTTTCGGAAACATTAAGATTATTTTCAAAGAAGCGCTGAATGGTAAATAATGTTTCCTGATCCAAGCTTTCAATGGAACCGCGCTTGAATACCTCTTTAAGGAAGGTTTCGCAAAGAGTAGTGGGGAGCTGATAGATAAGTCTGGCAATACCAAGATTATCATAGCTTACAATGTTTTTCTCGGTGTCAAACACCTTGCCAACCTCAAGCGCCATCTGAGCCTCTTTAAAGGAGCGGGCAAGGTCTTTAAGGTTATCAACGGTGGTACCGATACCAACAACAGCGTGGGTATAAAATTCGCCCGAAAGGGTATCTACAATAGAACGGGCAAGCTTTTCAAGATGCTTGGTTTCAATATCGGGTTTAATTTCCTTAACGATTGCAATATCTGTTTCGCTTATGTTAATAACAAAATCCTTGGTTTTGTCGGGGAAGAGGTTTTGAATAACATCATAAACCGAAACATCGTTATGGGTAACAACACGAATAAGAAGTACAACGCGGGAAACCTCACTGTTAAAATGAAGCTCGCGGGATTTAATATAAATATCGCCCTGAAGGATGTTATCGAGAATAATATTTTTTATAAAGTTACCGCGATCATACTTTTCATCATAATAATGCTTAATATTCTGAAGAGCTACTGCAAGCACTGCGCAATACTTGGCAGCCTGAGGGTCATTACCCTCAACAAATAAGGTGTACTCGGGGTGTTGGGGAGTACCGAAGGGTTTATAGGTGAAATGACCGCTTACAAAAGCTTCGTTTCCACTTACAATAGGAAAGGTTTCAAATTCCTGTGTTTCACCAATGCGAAGAAGCTCGCTACAGGCGATAATGGTATAATTTTCGTCCATAACACCTATAGTTCTGTCTATTGCGTCCTTCATTTGATGAACTACACCTTGAAACAATCTGTTTGACATTCGAAAACAACTCCTCTTTATATAAATCCTGTATTTGGATAAAATATTGATTTATGCCCGTATTTTTTGTATTGCGAGCATTTTTTACCTAATTACCAAAAACATAAAACACTTCTAGTCTATTGTACACTTTTTTTATCTGTTTTGCAAGAGAAATATTAAAATTTCCTTAAAAAAGTTACAGAATAGTTACAATATGACTCAAATATGGCAAATTTTGTGATTAATACCTCCCTAAAAGACCCATAAAATAAGTAAAAAAGGGTGGTAGACTTGACTTTTTGGTTAAAAAGTAGTATTATCATTAGGTAACAATTTTAAAATCATTGTTTATTTGGAGGGGTCACCCTTATGATAGAAAAAAAGATTTTTTTAAAAACATTGGATGATGTTAAAAATTTTGTGGGTATTATGGCAACAAAGCCCTATGATGTTGAGCTGCTTAGCGGCAAATATGTTGTAAACGCAAAATCTGTAATGGGTGTTTTAAGCCTTGACCTTACCTCCCCCATTACAATTGTGGCAAACACCGATACCGACACTGCCATACTTGAAGAAATTGAGGTCTATACAAACGCCGCAATGGCTATGGCAAAATAATTAATTTAATAGATATTATAAACCCCCGTTTGATTGCCAAACGGGGGAATTTTTATCTTTTTACATCCTCAATAATAGTATTAATGTGTTCTAACTGCTCCGATGACAAGCATTTAAGATTTTCAAATGTCTTTTTAAGGGTTGCTGGACATTCAATTTCATCCTCAAAAAACTGTGCAGGTGTTATTCCAAAGTATTCACAAATATAGAAAAAAGTACTCATCGACGGAAGTGCGTTACCATTTTCAATTTTATTTATATATGATTCTGATTGACCTATACTTAAGCTCATATCTCTAGCCGAAACACCTTTTTGCATTCTAAGATGTATTAAACGATTGACAAACATATTTTCATACATTGAATTATCACCCCGTATATAATTGTATCCTATACAATTATTAAAAATACGGAATATAATTATCTATTTTCCTTGACATATGGAATACAATTATATACAATTGTATTTGACATAGAAAACGCCTATCAAGGGAAGTGAAAATATTTTTAATAATGCATGTTGCTTTTTCGGGCACAGAAAAATTGTTGAAACGGAAAAGCTTAAAAACCAATTATATGAAACAATTGAATCATTAATAAAAAAGGAAAAAGTAGATGTATTTCTTTTTGGCAGTAAAAGCAGTTTTGATTCTTTATGCTACGAAATTGTAACTAAAATAAAGGAAAAGCATCCTCATATAAAAAGAATTTATGTGCGCGTCGAATACCCCAACATAAATGATGAATATAATACATACCTGTTAAATCATTATGAGCAAACCTATTATCCCCAAAAAATTATTGGTGCCACCAAAGCAGTTTACATTAAAAGAAATTACGAAATGATAGATAACTGCGAATTTTGTATAGTATATTTTAAAAATGACAGTTTGCCTAAATCCGAAAAAAGTGGTACAAAAATAGCTCTTGATTACGCATTGAAGCACAACAAAACAGTTATTCTTTTTCCACAATAAAACCATAGTATACAGCATAGATAAATTATTGTTTATTGCACAGATTTATAATTTCACCGTAGGGGCGATTATTAATCGCCCGAAAAAGGTTTGTGCTATTTATGCGGGCGAGCAATGCTCGCCCCTACTTTCCATTTAAAAACAGCCCTGCTCCCAAAAGGAGCGGGCTGTTTTTAATATATCATAATAAATTATATGGCGATTAATACATTCCGCCTGCACCTGCGGCGGCTGCGGCAGCGGCGGCATTAGCGGCAGCTGCATCCTCCTTTTTATCGGCAACCAAGGACTCGGTAGTGAGTACCATAGATGCAACCGAAGCGGCGTTCTGTAAAGCAGAACGGGTAACCTTTGTGGGGTCAACAATACCTGCCTCAAGCATATCTACATAGGTTTCGTTATAGAAGTCAAAGCCATAGTTTGCCTTGCCTGAATTAACGATTTTATCAACAATTACGCTTCCTTCCAAGCCTGCGTTGGTAGCAATCTGACGGATAGGTGCCTCAAGTGCCTTAAGAACAATGGAAACACCTGTTTTTTCATCACCGGTAGTAGCATCTAAAAGCTCCTTAACGGCGTTAACTGCGCTAACCAAAGCAACACCGCCGCCTGCAACAATACCTTCCTCAACGGCGGCCTTGGTAGCCGAAAGAGCATCTTCAATTCTAAGCTTCTTTTCTTTCATTTCAATCTCAGTAGCGGCGCCAACCTTAAGCACTGCAACACCGCCTGCAAGCTTTGCTAAACGCTCCTGAAGCTTTTCACGGTCAAAATCAGAGGTGGTGGATTCAATCTGACTTCTTATCTGACCAATTCTGCCTGCAATGGCATCCTTATCGCCTGCGCCGTCAACAATTATGGTGTTTTCCTTACCAACCTTAACCTGACCTGCGCGACCAAGCTGTGCCAAGGTGGTATCCTTAAGCTCTAAGCCTAATTCCTCGGTAATAACCTCACCGCCGGTAAGAATAGCAATATCGCGAAGCATTTCTTTTCTTCTGTCACCAAAGCCGGGAGCCTTAACACCAACACATACAAAGGTGCCGCGAAGCTTATTTACAATAAGGGTAGAAAGTGCCTCGCCCTCAATATCCTCAGCAATAATAACAAGCTTTTTACCCGCCTGAATAATCTGCTCTAAAAGGGGTAAAATCTCCTGAATATTGGAAATCTTTTTATCGGTGATTAAAAGAAGTGCGTCATCAATAACGGCTTCCATTTTATCTGTATCGGTTGCCATATAGGGGGTGATATAGCCGCGGTCAAACTGCATACCCTCAACAACCTCAATAAAGGTATCGGCTGTTTTGGATTCCTCAACGGTGATAACACCGTCAGCAGAAACCTTATCCATAGCCTCGGCAATAAGGCTGCCTATAACCTCATCACCTGCAGAAACGGTAGCAACGCGGGCAATATCCTCACTGCCGCTAACCTTTTTAGAGTTAGCAACAACGGTTTTAACTGCAGTATCTACTGCCTTTGCAATACCCTTTTTAACAACCATAGGATTTGCGCCTGCGGCAACATTCTTCATACCCTCACAGATTAAAGCCTGTGCCAGAACTGTAGCGGTGGTAGTACCGTCACCTGCGGCATCGTTGGTTTTGGTAGCAACCTCTTTTACAAGCTGAGCGCCCATATTTTCAAAGGGGTCATCAAGCTCAATTTCCTTTGCAATGGTAACACCGTCATTGGTTATAAGGGGTGCGCCGAACTTTTTATCCAGCACTACATTGCGACCCTTGGGACCTAAGGTTACCTTAACTGCATTTGCAAGCTGATCAATACCCGACTGCAAAGCCTTGCGGGCGTCTTCACTAAAAACAATCTGTTTTGCCATAATAAATTACCTCTTTAAAATTAATTATTCAATAGTTGCAAGAATATCTGACTGACGAACAATAGAGTACTCCTCACCGTCCAGCTTAACCTCAGTGCCGGAATACTTGCTGGTAATTACCCTGTCGCCAACCTTAACAAACATTGTAACCTCATTGCCGTCTACGATTCCGCCGGGGCCAACTGCAACAACCTCAGCCATCTGTGGCTTTTCCTGAGCGGCGGTGGTTAAAATAATACCGCTTTTTGTAGTTTCCTCTGCGGCTACCGATTTAAGTACAACACGGTCTGCCAAGGGTTTGATAGTCATAATAAAAACCTCCATAAAGATTATATAAAAATTAGATTTAGCACTCTTGCCTTTCGAGTGCTAATAACTATTGTAGTCATTTATTGGAAAAAATCAACCCTTTTTATAAAGATTTTTAAATTTTTAATATTTTATTTAAAATTTATGCCATTTTTACCTAAATCATACCCTAAAAACTGGTAAATTTTGTTATTCAATCCGTCTTATGCCACCTTGAAATGGGCAAAATAATGATGTATAATAATTAAGTTAAATTATTTTAAAGCCTAGGAGGAAATATGGTTAAGGTATCACTTCTTTTTATTTCGGTGTTCACACTGTTTTGCTATATGATACCGGGCTACATTCTTCGCAAAACCAAGCTTGCTGATGACGGCTTTGCAAAGGGTCTTTCAATATTCACCCTTTATGTGGCGCAGGTTGCAATGATACTTCACGGCTTTATGGTTGAGTTCAATCTTAAAGTTTTAAAAGGAATAGGTCTTATTTTTCTTTTTGGACTTATAGCCCATATAGTATTTTATATAGTAGCAAAAAATCTTTTTAAAAAAGCGCCTGATCGACTTCGCAAGGTACTGCGCTTTGGTGTTATCTTCTCCAATGCGGGGTATATGGGAATCCCCATTATAAGCGATGTTTTTGGTTCTGAATATGTTATTTACGCCACAGTTTATATAGTATGGTTTAATGTTTTTGCCTATTCACTTGGCAGACTTATTTATACGGGCGATAAAAAATATATATCGGTTAAAAAGATATTTATAAACCCTGCCGTAGTGCCAATTGCAATAGGTCTTGTGATTTTTCTCACCGGTGGCGGCAGCTGGATTCAGCAAACCCTTAATAACGGCGAAGGCTTTATTGCTGAAGGCGTAACCCTGTTTTACAGTATAATAACCACCCTTAAAAATATGGTGGCTCCCGCATCTATGATGGTTATAGGCGCTAAGCTTGCCGACATTAATTTTAAGGGCATTTTTAAGGATAAATATTTATATCCCTTTATAATTTTAAGGCTTTTTATATTACCCGCAATTGTGTGGGCAATAATGCGTGTTTGCCTTGCTTTTGGATTTATTGATAATACATCAATGTCCATAGTGCTTATTTTAAGCTCCACCCCCGCGGCGGCGCTGACTACCATTTTTGCCGAGCTTTATGATTGTGATGCCGTTTATGCAGGCAAGCTTGTGGCAATAACCACCCTGCTTTCGGTGGTTACTATGCCCGCGGTTGCACTGCTGTTGCAAATATAAAATTTTTAAAATCTTCTTAAAAAGGAAGCGATTTAATTATGTCAATTCGTATAGGTATTTTCGGTTACGGAAATTTAGGCAGAGGTGTTGAGGCGGCTATTCGTCAGAATCCCGATATGACTCTGGCGGCTGTATTTACCCGCCGCGACCCTTCTACACTTAAAATCAACACCGAGGGTGTGCCTGTGCTTAACATCAGTGATGCCGAAAAAATGGTAAATGATATTGATGTTATGATACTTTGCGGAGGTAGCGCTACCGATCTGCCCACCCAAACCCCCGAAACAGTAAAGCTTTTTAATGTTGTAGACAGCTTTGACACCCACGCAAAAATCCCCGAGCATTTTGAGGCAGTAGACTCTGCCGCCAAGGAGTCGGGTAAGGTTGGAATTATTTCAGTAGGCTGGGATCCGGGTCTTTTCTCCCTTAACAGACTTTACGGAAGCGCCGTTCTGAGTGAGGGTAAGGATTATACCTTCTGGGGCAAGGGGGTAAGCCAAGGTCATTCTGATGCTATTCGCCGCGTTAAGGGCGTTTTAGATGCAAAGCAGTATACAATCCCCGTAGAGGAGGCTTTGGATGCGGTTCGGAGCGGAAGTGAGCTCGAGCTGACAACAAGGCAGAAGCATATAAGGGAATGCTTTGTAGTTGCAAAGGACGGTGCCGACACCAAAAAAATTGAGGCTGAGATAAAATCAATGCCCAACTATTTTGCCGATTATGACACCACAGTTCATTTTATTACCAAAGAGGAATTAGACCGTGACCACAGTGGTATTCCCCATGGCGGATTTGTTATAAGAAGCGGTAAAACAGGCTTTAATAAGGAGCATAATCACATTATTGAATATAGCCTGAAGCTTGATTCCAATCCCGAATTTACCGCATCTGTTTTGGTTGCATATGCAAGGGCGGCATATAAGCTTAGTCTTGATAAAGTTAGCGGATGCAAAACTGTTTTAGATATTCCCCCCGCATATTTAAGCGCAAAATCAGGTGCTGAGCTCAGAAAAGAATTGCTGTAAAGGGTAAATTATTGTTTAACGAACAAAAGAGCCTTCCCCGTCAAGGGGAAGGCTTACAACCCACAATTTATCACACTAAAATAAGGTTTCGGTTACTAAAAACCGAAACCTTATTTTTTATACTCAATAACATCCTCTATTTTACAATTGAGAGCCTCGCAAATTCTTTCCAATACATATCCGTCATATCTTTTAACCTTGTTTTTATAATAATTGTCAATTATTTGGTATTGTATTCCTGTTCTCTTTGCTAACTCATATCTCGATATATTCATTTTATTTAATGTTTCTTTTAAAATTATTCGTATCATATTATTATTTTACACCTCTTTTTATATTTTATTAAAGATATATTTAATTGACAATTCTCTTAATTAAATATATACTTATATAAATATATAGAGGTGATTAATATGAATAATACCAAAAGAATAGTTGTTGCGGGCTGCAGAAACTATAACAATTATTCCGAAGCTGCTGAATACATAGATTTTTGCATAAAAAACATAAAAAAAGAATTTACTTTAGTTTTTCTTTCCGGCGGTTGTAAGGGGGCAGACTTATTAGGGGAGATAGGCTGATGGGAGTCGAACCCGTCACGCCTGACAAATAGTTATTTTTTGCCCGAACTTGTCTTATCACTTGCAATACGGCAGTATTGCTGCGTTCTTCGACTTCGTCGGAACAAAAAATTCCTTATCCGTCAGGTCAAAGAGTTTCACTCAGCCGAGTTTTTCTGAAAGGCGAAGCCTGAAATTTTTGTAAGGCTATCGCCTTACAAAAATTTCAGGCAAGCAAGGCAGTAAAAGACGGCGAGTGAAACCGCGATGGATTCAACTCTCGTCAGCCTATGCACATAAAAATAATTATAAAATTGAAAAAGATTCTGCCGAATGGAAAAAATACGGCAAAAAGGCTGGTCCCATACGCAACAGAAAAATGGCTGAGATATGTGATTATGTAATTTGCTTTTGGGACTTTAAAAGCAAAGGCACCAGGTCAATGATTGAGTTTGCAAAAGAATTTGGTAAGCCTATAAGAATAAAAAAAATAAAACAATAAGGTTTCGGTTACTAAAAACCGAAACCTTATTGTTTTTATAGCTTTAATTATCCTTTAACGCTGGTGTAAACTACAACAGAGCCACCCGGGATAGTATCATACATTTTATTCTTAACATCCTTAAAGCACTTATCTGCATCGGCAAGTCTTGCATCGGGTGTTGCCTTAACATCACCTGCTGCCTCAACATGCCTGAACATGGTTTTATTAATTGCCTTACCAAAGGATACATCAATATATGCTTCATCAATATTAAGATTTACAACGGTAATGGTCCAGTTGCCATCCTCAAGCTGTACGGCGCCAATGTAAACGCCCTCATACATCATAGCATCGTCAACAAGACTTGTTCTGTAGGATTTACCGTTTTTATAACCATTGTATTTACTGAACAGACCTGTTGCATAATACTGGTCATAGGGGGTTGCAGATATAAATAGTGACGGAATATCGCCGCACATATGAATACCTTCAAAGAACTCACCGCCCGAGTGACTGTGGTCGGTCCAGAGCTGGTCAAACAGCTGCCAGAAAACGGTAGTTTCTACACCCTTTTGCTGAGCAATAAGATTGCCGTAAACATTCTGAAGTCCTTCCCAGAAGTTGTTTAATCCATTTTCCTTGTCGTCATACTTAATATCATACTCATCAAGCCAGAATTCTTGTTTGGTTCCCCAAACGCCGCCATTTTTGGCATGTTCTACATAGGAATCAAGAGTCTGACCGTAAATGTCATAAAGCATATCGGCAGTGGTATCTCTTAAATGGGGATAATCATGAACAGTGTAAACATCAAACAAATCGGGAGCGTTATCCATAACATACTTAAACAGTTCATTACCTGTTTTAGATGTTTCATTGGGACCCATATGCTTAACGGTATGAGCAACATTCTCCTTAACAAGCTTATCCTTAAATGCGCGGGAGAAAAGCACATATTCCCTGTTTTCACAACCCATTTTGGGACCTGAATAACCGTTAGAAGGCTCGGTCATATAAATGAGGTGGGAGATATTGTTTATTCCGCGTGCGCGAAGCTGACGAAGAGTTTCGGCATAGAAGTAGCCAAAACGGTAGGCAGCCTTGGTCATACGGGCATCCTCAGAGGAAAGACCCGATAAATCATAGCCAACCGATTCACCGAATTTATCATCACCATCACCGCGGAGATAAGCAACCTCATCAATACTGTGCTGGGTAATCTCGGTAATAAATCCAAAGTGCCAGCCTACCTGAAGAATGATTTCCATATCTCTGTCCTGCAGGGCATTGGCATAATCACAGAAGTAACCAAAGCGCTTTGAATCCCAATTATAGTTTTCCTTAACCGGATCCCATAACCATTCACTCTGATAACGGGTACGGCAGTAGTGCATACCTGTATTCTGCAGGCGGTCAAGCTCCAGATTCATCATCTTGTCATTGTAAACACGACCTGTTTTATCATCCTTCATAAAGCCGAAGGCGTGCCAAACGGTACCACTCATACCGCCGTATCTTTCGGTCAGAGGCTTTTCGTTGTTGTAAACATAAAGATGATTTACATACTTGTACTCTTCATCAAAATAACCATCTTCAAAGTACTCGCCATCAAATTCCTCCTCAGAGGATACCTCATCCTCAATATCAGAAGGGGTTTCGGTGGTATCATCAGGGGTGCTTGGAGTTTCTTCACTTGTTACTGATGAAACATCAGATGAGGGATTATCCACCGGTTTGGAGGTACTGCAGGCACCAAAAAGACTGAGTGCAAGAACTAAAGCGAGTAATAAACAAAGCTTTTTAATCATTATGCGTTACCTCCTTTTTCATCTTTGTCGGTTCGTCCGACGCTTAAAAGCAAAATTACTGCTGAAAGCAATGCAATGGCAATAGCGAGTGCGGGAATTGCAAGGCTGTCACCTGTTTCGGGTGAAGCGCCTGATTCCTCCTCAGTTTCTTCATTACCTGAGAAGCTGGGGTCGCCGCCATTTAAAACAACGGTTGAGGGATCGGGGTTATCATAATCGTAGGGAATAAACTTGGTATGGTCATTGGGGTCAGCTTCCTTACCGTATTTACGCTTGTAAAGGCATACTTCATCTACATCAATGTAGCCATTATCAGCCGAGAATACAAGGTAAACCATTCCGCTTTCACCTGTGGAGAAGAGGAATGCATCTCTGCTCCATTTTGCTGTATCTACATTAATTTTAGATGCAACAGTACCATTCATATCGGCGTAGAACTTAGTTCCCTCGGGATTAGATGCAACACCAACAAAGCCCTTGGAATTGCTGCCCAGACGGCTTGAAATTGAGAAATAATACATCTCGCTGGGATCAAGCTTTACAGGTAATACATAGTAGCTACCTGCTTTAAAGCGAAGATAGTTATCACCCGCCGCGCCCTTATCGGTACGAAGCTCAGCAGTTTTGGGAAGCTTTGCCCAATCGTTAGCTGTGATTTTATCCTCAAAGCCCTGATTATTTAAGGTGTTAAGAGGCCACTCACAATACTTATTCTTAGAATTGGTTTCAACAACCATAGGTGGTGCAATTGAAAGGGTAATATCATCAATATAAAAATCTGCATTTGTTTTACCCGCAATGTTACCAATTATAGTTTTAACATAAGCAATTGTAAGCTTGCTGAATAAAAATTCTACCTTAGTCCAACCATTATCTGCGGCGGTATACTCAGCTTTAACACCGGCATCGGGTAAAAATTCGGGCGCAAGATAAAGGCTGTTGCCCTTTGTGGTTTTATAATAAAGGGTTAATTTGTAGTTGGTATTTGCCGCAATCTGAGCCGAGGGGAATGCTTCCTGTAAAATATAGCTAACTCCCTTTTGGGCTTTTGCAGAATTAAAGCGGAGCGACTTTGTACCGCTATGAACATTAGCGTCGCCTTTAGTACCGCTATAAATTTCAAATACATCAGACTTTTCGTGGAGCGCAAAGCGTTCAGATTCAAAGTCTACCTTTTCTACAATTGCGTTGCTCTTTTCAACGGCTTTTGTAACTGTAATATCATCAACAATCAGTTCACCCTCAATAGCCTTAAAGAAAAGGGCAACATCGGGATTGATTCCCGTATAAACATCAAATGAATAGGTTTTAAACTCAGCAGAATCAATATTAACGGCGCTTTGTGAGGAAACATAGTTTGTAACATTGGGCGCCTCGGTTGTAATTTGGCTTGCACCTGCTACACCCTTACCCTTAGCCTTAAAGGAAACAGTGTAAAGTGACTGAGCGCCTAGGTTCACATTCTGATAGAAGTGATTATCAGCCGATGCCTTAGCTACACCGTTATCTGCGGTAAAGTCGCCTCTCCAAGGAGCGGCGCCGCCCTCAAAATCGCCATTTTCAAAGGCATTAGAGGTGTATTCTACAAGGCTTACATCATCCATATAAATAAATTCAATGGGTGCGTTATCCTTATTGGTATAATAGAAATTCCACTCTGCCTCGGTAAATTCGCCGGTATTAAAGAAAATATTTACCTTATACCAACCGCTACCGCCCTTGATTGAAGGTGCAGTGAGTGAGCCGGGTTCGCTATAAAGACTAGATGAACCCGCAGTAATACCAAACCATCTGATAACAGCTTCTTCGTTGTATTCGCTCTTTTCTTGATTCTCGTCTATTTTAGGAATATATAAATCAGGATGATTTATATAGAAGGTAAGCTTATAGTTGCTGTTCTTTTTAAGGTCAGTAAATTTAAAGAATGTGGTTCTGTAGCGGGAACGGAATTTAAGTGAATAGCTGCCGTTATAAGCCATATCGGTGCTACGCTCAAAGGATGCCCAGCTTGTGTCATCACCGTTATCTCTGTCCTCAGCTCTCCAGCCTTCCATAGTACCGTTTTCAAAGGTACCGTCCATACCGTGCTGAGTTAGCCAATCAATATTAGGAATGTTGTTGCCGTTGTACTTAGCAATCAAGTTAAAATCGCTTTCAGCAGTAAAGGTATAAACTGCATCTGCAGATACCAACTCATCATTTTCATTGTACCAACCCTTAAAGGTATTGCCCGAAAGAGGAGTTGCGGTAAGAGTGATTGTATCACCCTTTGTGCAGTATTGCTTATCAAAGCCTTCAATTGTACCGCCGGCCTCAGAGCTTACCTTACCGTAAACGCGGTTGGTAATATCATAAAGCTTCAGGTCACATAAAACTGTGTGATCCCACTGGCAGTTGATGTTATTTTGTCCCTTACCCATTTTAAGAGTAATGGTGTGAGCGCCTGACTTAGTGGCTGTAAAGTGAACTGTTATGCGATGAGCGCGGTCGCCCTCCAAAAGCTTAACATCCTCAGTTTTTATAATCTTAGCGTCTGAATCGATTGAATCAAACAAAATAAGGAAGTCCTTTTGGAAAATGTATGAAAACTCATACTTGTGACCTGTCTCCAGCTCATCAGTTTTAATGTAAACATAGGCAGGATACCACTGCTCGCCGTTATCACCGATACCTCCGTCGAAGTTGGTGCTGGCAAGACCAAATCCCCAGCTAAGACCGCCCTCAATATCGGAGCGTTTGTCAATTTTATCATGATGTGCATCAGCATTATCTGACCAAGTAACATTACCGGCAGCATTGCTATAGCCTGCGGCGAGGTTATCGGTATCCTCCTCATCCTCTCCGCCGCCCGAAGGACCTTTTTCCTCCAGCTTAAAGTCAGAAACATAAATTTCCTGATGACCGTTACCGGGTGCCTGGAAATGTATTAAAAGGCTATATTCGCTATCGCCCTTGGTAGTAAAAGATGTTGTTGCATGCTGCCACTCAAGGGTTTCTGCAGCTTGTGCGCTTCCGGCATCGCCGCCATTTTCCAAGTCGAAGGCACCATATTTAAAGTCACTTTCTACCCAGTTGGCTCGGTTATCAATATCAATATCATTACGGGAAACCACAACAACATCAGTTGGCCAAACAACACCTACCGAGTTTGCAACAGCCTTCCACTCAAAGGAAAGGTTATATTCGGTGTTGGGATTAAGGGTAAGATGTGTGTACATATTCTGGTACATAGCTTCCTTAATAAGGAACCCGTTACCACCGTTACGGGATTCGGTTGAGTCATATACCTGTGACCACTGATAGCCAACCCAATCTGCCGCTTTTTTATCGGAAATAGAGGGAAGCTGTGCCGCGCCACCGGCATCCTCTAAAATAAAGTCGGAAAGATTAACAACCTGATCAGCAACGGCGCCTGTAAGACCAAATAGAATAACAAGATTGTATTCGGAGTCACCCGAGGTAGTGAACGAGGTGGCTAAAGACTGCCAATCCTCTGTTTTAGCCATATCGGGTGTTGGGTACTGAACCTCGCCTATTAAATTGGTTGCATTTTTAGGATAATAGTTTCCGCCGTCTATCCAATTAGTTCTATCTTCAATATCGGCATCCTTTGTAGAATAAACCCTTATGGCAGTTGGGTATGAATGACCCTTATCGCTAGCGGCACTCTTCCAGTTAAAGGAGAGCTTATATTCGGTGTTGGGATTAAGTGTTACGGTAGTATAAATGCTTTGATACATTGCCTTACTAACCTGATAACCCTTGCCGCCGTTACGGGACTCGGTAGAGTCGGCTATTACAGAGTGCTCCCAACACTTCCAGTCGCTTGCCTTTTTACCTGCAAGCACATTAAGACTCTTAGAGGAGAATTTAGCAATAAGCGTAATATTTTCGGTAACTGTAACAGTAAGCTCTGTGTTTTCGCTTACCTTTTCTTCACCCTTGTACCAGCCTAAGAAATCCTCTCCCTGCCAAGGAATTGCGGTATATGTAACCTCACTTCCAATTGCGGGGTTAGCGTTTGAAACGGTGGCATCACCATTACCGCTTACGGTAACCTCGGCGGTTGCTTTTTCTGCCTTTGTACTCTTTTTAAGAACAAGGTCACTTAAAACGGTATGGCTCCACTGGCAGTCTGCAGGACGCATATCTCTGTTTGTTTTAAGCGCAATGGTGTAGTCACCGCTTGCAGGCGCCTTGAATGTAGCCGAAACTAAATGTGCGCGGTCACCGCCCGAAATAGCGATATCGGTAGCGTTGCCCTCAATGGCAACCAGATTGCCGTCTTTATCGGTAACTCTGTCAAACCCGATTATAAAATCCTTTTGATAAATATATGAGAAATCATAACGGGTGTCAGCGGTAAGACCCTTTGCCTTTATGTAAACATAGGCATAAACATCGCCTTTAACATTGGGATCACCAAGTCCGAAGGACCAAGAATAGCCGCCGTTTACCGACTTTGTTTTATTATCATTATTTCCGCCGCCCCAGGAATCAATATTACCTATCTTCTGGGCAAGGTTAGTGGTCGTTGTCCAACTAACATCACCGTTTGCGTAGGTAGCATTTTCAAGGAAGTTGAAGTTATCGGGGACTACAACCTCTGTGGATTCGGTTAAGCTTAAATCGCCAAGAACAACGGTATCCCACTTACAGTCTGCGGGACGCATATCTCTGTTGATTTTAAGCCTGATTGTATAATCGCCCGCCGCGGGTACTGTAAAGGAGGTAGCAACAAGATATGCACGGGAAGCATCTGCCACATTTGATGTAGTAGGCTCAGCAAAATCTATAACACCACCGTTTGCAGTATTAACCGAATCAACAGCAAATATAAAGTCTCTTTGATATATGTATGAAAAATCATACTTGGTATCAGCTTTAAGACCTGTGGCTTTAATATTAACATATTCATATTTAGAGCCAACAACATCACCATAGCCCAAACCAAAGGTCCAGGAGTAGCCTCCATAAACCGACTCGGTTTTGCTATCAATCAAATTGCCTCTGGGGTCGATTTTATCGGTCCAGGTAACAGCTCCGTTAGCATTAGAAGCATCTGCAAGAAGATTTACTGAAGAATCTGCATAGGATGTAATAAATGCCGGAAAACTGCAGGCCACAATCAACACTGCAAGAAGCAAACATAAGGTTTTTTTCATTTTAATAACCATTCCTTTCTTTATATATTTAAAAGCCAAATTTAAGCAGAGGAGGAGTATCCGAACACGCCTGAAATAGCATTATTTCGGCGTTTTTCGGATTGATGATGTCAGCAGGCGACAGCCTCGCCGCCATCATCGCACGCGAAAACCACCAGAAATTCTGCATATTTCAGGTCGCAGAATTTTGAAGGAGTGAATTTTCGCATATGCAAGGCAAAAGCACAGTAAATCCTAGCGGATTTACGAGCATTTTAACATAGCAAAGGCGGAAATTTGCACATCAAAATCGTGTTCGTATACTCCCCCTCTGCTTAAGGCTGAAAAAAGAATTATATAACACTAAAACTATACATTATATAATATATTATAAAAACAACAGAGTTTTAACATATTATAAAAACATAAAAATATGTTAAAACAGACATCCTTTACAATAAAATTTGTTATTTTTATTGTAAATTAATTCCGCTTCAAAAGCAACAGAGAAATTTTGTCAATGCTTGCATTTTTTAGGTTATTTTTATAATGCATTATACAATTCCAATATCTGGTTTGTTAGGCGGTGCGCAAATACCTGCGCACCGCCTAAGGTTAATTTAACTGTTTAATTCAGCTTGAATATTACTGTTCTGCTACCCAAGCATCATATGCAGCTTTAATATCACCTGCAAGAAGTGTATTGTTTACATAGGTAATATCATCTGTATTGCTGCCTTCCAAAACTGCCTTAGCAACTTCAAATACGCTGGCAACTCTGGTGGTGCCGTAACGGATGTAGGAATCACCATCAGCATTTTTAAACACTGCATAGGGACGAACCGCAAGATTAGAAGAATAGTTTTCGGTGGGGATGTTGTAAAGCGCTGCGGTATAGGTAACATCGCCATTATCAGCTACAGCAAACTGAATATTTGTGGTAGCTGCGCCGCCAAATGCCTTCTGATATGCAACACCCTTACGAACTGTATAGCTTGTTGCGTTCATAATAGGATCAGCTGCATGACCTGCAAGTTCATCACTAAGAGCAACGATTGCGCCGTACTCGGTAAGCTCATAGCCGTCAGCCTGTGCATCAGCAATAACAGAAGCGTCAACTGTGAACTTGTAACGGAGAGCCTGACCATATGCGCTTTCGGTATTCTTACGGATAGAAACACCGGGATGAGCAATCATATCATCAGCTGCAGGAGCGGAGCCCTCAACAACCTCTTCAATAACGAAGTCGGAAACGATAACATCCTGATTACCAATAGCACCCTTTAATCCGAAGTTAATAAAGAGATAGTATTCTTCATCCTCAATAGTAGTAAAGGTTGCAGAATAGGTGTTCCAGCTCTTTAATACATCATCCTCAGCAGTATCTACGCCGTTAGGATTGGAAACATCAGTCATTAGGTTAGAATAACCTTCATCAGGAACATAAACAGGAACATATCCTGCTGAGTCATTTTCATCATACCAATTGTAATTGGTTTTGTTACCCTTAGAGGAATCACCTGAATTTGCAGAGTAGATTGATGAAGACTGAACAAATGCAAGACCTTCAGCATTATCAATAGCCTTCCAGTTGAAGGAATATCTATAGGTAGTACCGGGCTTAAGGGTTAAGGTTGTGTTGATGTTCTGGCTCATAGCCTTAGCTACTTTATAAGCATAGCCACCGTCACGAGTATCGGCACTGTCAGAAACCTCTGACCAATGAACGCCGTTCCAATCGTAATGGGTTCCTGTGTATTCAATTACAGGTGCCTCTTTAAGAACAAAGTCGGAGAAGTAGATGGACTGCTTATTGTTATAATGCATTTCACCTTCGCCCAAATCCTGTTTTTCAAAGCTCAAGGGAATAATGATACCATATTCGCCGGCCTCGGTAGGAGTAAATTTAACAGTAATGTTCTGCCATTCGCAGGTGTTTGCTATATCCTGATTTGTGTAGGAACCATTAACACCTGTTTCGATATCTTCGCCTAGAGAGCCTTTGTAACCTGTGCCATCTCCCCAAGTAGTATCCTTATCACCCAAAATATCAAGTTCGGGTGTGTTTATCTTTTTAACTTCAATTCTCTGGGGGTATAATTTATTATATTCATTAGCTGCAGATTTCCACTCAAAGCTAAAGGTGTACTCTTTGCCTGCCTCAAGAGTTGCTTTAGTAACAAAGGTCTGGTGAGGAGCATCGGATACAAATACGGCGTTACCACCATAGCGTGAAACTGCAGAATCGGAAGGACTACCCCAATATCTGGAAACAAACTTACCACCTGCTACGGTGTAATCAGCCATAAGGTTTTCGCTGTAAGCGGTAAATTTAGCAACAGGATTAAGGTCACCTGCTACGGTTGTAGTGTAAACCTCTTCTTCAGAAACTAATTCATCGCCTACATACCAGCCAAGGAATCTTTCATAAAGCTCAGCTCTTGCTGTAAAGGTAACGGTTGTGCCCTCTTCAATAAGACCGGTTTTGTCTGCCGAAGCAGCACCATAGCCTTCCTTAGAAACAGAAACATTGTACATTGCGTCACGCTCATAAAGCTCAAGGTCGCAAAGGTAGGTTGTAGTCCAGGTTATACCAGGCATCTGATGTTCGCTATTTCTATTAGCTTTAAGGGTAATTACATAGTCACCATCTACGGGAACAGTGAACATAGCAGTTGTTATTTGTGCGGGTTTTCCATCAGGAGATGCTACATTCTCATAAGCAGGGGCTACAACATAATTGGTAACCGCATTGTCACCGCATGCTATGGTATCAATCGCAAATCTAAAGTCATTTCTACAGATGTAAGAGAAATCATAAGTCTTGCCCGCTTTAAGGCCGTTAGCCTTAATGTATAAATATCCGTAATTGCTACCGGAAAGATTAGCATAACCAAAACCGAAGCCCCATGCATAACCACCGTTAATGGAGAATGCGGGGTTATCTAAACCACCATCAAAGCTCATACGAGCATCCATATTTTGGCCTTCTGCAGTTGTCCAACTAACATCACCATTAGCATAGGTAGCATTGTTTAAAATATTGCCGGGCTTTTTAGCTACTAAAGTATCAAGCTCAAAATTAGCAAGATAAACTACTTGGTCATTGTGGAAGCCGGATGCATTAAAGCAAATAGTAATATTATATTTTGTAGCTGCAGTAGTAGTAAAGCTGGTTGCTACATGCTGCCAGCTGCCGGCACCGCTTGCGCTGCCGTAACTGCCGTTTTCAATGTCGGTATATGCTTTATTATAATCCTGTTCTGCAGTCCAGTTAGCAGGGTCAAATACACTGCCTGATGCATAATCAAAAACTCTGATACTGCTGATATAAGGATTTCCGTTTGCGTGAGCTACGCTGTAGTAATCAAAATCAAAGGTGTAAGCTGTGTAAGGATCGAGCTCAACAACAGTGCTAACCTTCTGATATACAGGCTTTTCCACACGGAAATCACTTGTAATACCGTCCTGAGTAAAGGAGGTATCATCATAGATTTTAGAATGCTGGAAAGGATACCAGTCGCTTGCAACTTTATCTTCAATAGCTATTGCCTCACTGTCTGCAACAGTGATAAGTCTGAAATCAGAAAAATGAATTGCGTTAGGACCGGCATTGCCTGTGCTATTAGCTGCGAAATCAGGCATAATAGCATATTCGGTGTCGGTGCTGTTTGTTGTAAACTTAGTAGCAAAATGCTGCCAAGTTCCTGCGGTAGCATTTTGTCTTGCGGTGAAATCATTGCTCTCGCTTTCAAGGTCTGCACCTAAGCTTGTTAATTGATCTGTTGCACCGGCAGGATAGAAAGCACCGTTATCATGATGCCAGCTTCCGGAGCCTGCATAGCTTCCAAGATCGCTAGATGGAGCGGGAGCCAAAAGTGCTTCATTAGAACCGTATGTAGATTCAGCGAAAACAAAAAGGTTACGCAAGAATATACCGTTTAAGCTTTCGTTTGTATCTGCCTTCCAGTTAAAATCAAGCAAATAGGTTGTGTTGGGTTCAAGCGTTACGGTAGTAAATGCTGTTTGATAATTTACCTCTCTAAGGTAAATACTGTTACCACCGTTTAACGATTCGGTACCCTCGTTGGAGCTACCCCATCTTCTTGTTTGCCAATTGGCATAGGTGTAATCGGCTAAAACATTGGGGTCTGCCTGCTCTGCCGACGCGCCAAAGGTCATTATCGGCAAGCTGCTTAAAATCATAAGCAGCGCAAGCAAAATGCTTAAAGATTTTTTCATAAAATTTCCTCCTAAAAATATATTTATCGGTAAAATACGATCTCCCGATATTTTTACCTACCATAATTATAATCGCTTTGTATATAACTTTCCTTTTGTATTTTGTTAAAAGTATACATTATTTTTCGCGTTTGCTTGTTTTTTTAAAAAAACGGTGGTATACTATATATAAAAATTACCAAAAAGGCAAAGAAAATGCCATAACTTTTATAAAATTAATCAATATTAGTTTAGCTGGCAGGTGATTTATATGTCAAACAACAATGTGTTTTTGTATCAGCACGAAATTCCCGATAATTTATACTTATCCTATCATCGCACCACTTTACAAGATGTTCCGCTTCATTGGCACAATTATATTGAAATCGAACTGGTACTGAACGGAACCGCCGACCACATACACAACGGTATTGCCTCCACAATTAAAAAGGGGCATATTTCTGTTTTGAGAATTAATGACTACCATACAATTAAAAACTGCAAGGATTTTCGTATTTTAAATCTTTCTATAAAGGATACCGCCCTTTCAGAAAATATGCTTACTCAGCTTAACTCTATTCAAAATATTATTGCCGCAGATTTGGATGAAGACACCTTTAAAACGGTTTTGTTTTTCTTTGAAGCCTGTATTAAAGAAAACTACAGCTCCAAAAGGAATAACGATTATATTAAAAATCTTTTGGAATGTATACTTATTCTGATTTTAAGAATAACCCCTGAGCGCTCCAGACCTGCAAGAAAGCACCAAAACGACCAGCTTAACAATGCAGTAAATTATCTGCACAACCATTTTCGCGAGAACCCCAACCTAAATACCGTTGCCGAAATTGCCCATTACTCCCCCACCCACTTTAGCCATGTTTTTCACAAAAAAATCGGCAGGTCATATAATGATTATTTAAACGAGCTTAAGGTTGCATATGCAAAGCAATTGCTTTTAACAACCAATCTTAAGGTAATTGATGTAGGTTACCAAAGCGGTTTTAACTCCTACAACAATTTTTATTCCACCTTTAAGCATTATACCAATTTTTCGCCTGCCGAGTATAAAAAAAGAAAAGCCACCAACATTAACTCCACCGGCTTTAGTTGGCGATTTGGACTTTGCTATACAGATATTAACACTGATCCTGCTTATGTATTTATTGATACTAATGTTTTAGAGGGTCAAACAGAATATTCATTTTCATACTGTTATTCATATGATTATGTAATTGATGCTTTTTCTGTTGAAAATATTGAAACCAATAAGCCAATACCCATTATTGACAAAAGCAGTATGGATTTAAAGGATAAAAAGCGTAGCAATATAGTAACCTTCAAATTTAAAACAGATAATAAAGCCTGCTACCGCATTACTCTTATAATGGGCAAGGGCCTTAACAATGTAAATTGTGAATATAATTATGTTAATTTAAATAATCTTACTCTTTACAAAATAGGTAATGAATCAGAAAATCTGGCTAAGGACTTTACCTACGCAAACGGAAATGTTTCCTGGAGTGAAAATGCCGCTGTCTACGATAGGCATATTGATGCATAAACAATATTTTCAGGGGGTGTTTTTATATGGCTGATAACAATGTTTATTTATACCAGAATGTAATGCCGAAAAATTTATATTTATCATATCATCGCAGCTATATTAGTGATGTACCCCTTCATTGGCATAATTTTATTGAAATTGAGCTTGTTTTGGAGGGAACCGCCGATAATATACATAACGGTGTTTTTTCATCCATTAAAAGAGGTCATGTTTCGGTTCTTAGAATTAATGACTATCATGCCATAAAAAACTGCAAGAATTTTCGTATTTTAAATCTTTCTATAAGGGAAAATGCCCTTTCAGAGAATATACTAACCCAGCTTAACTCTATTCAAAACATTATTGCTTTAGATTTAGACGAGGCTACCTTTGAATCGGTTTTGTTTTTTTGTGAAGCCTGCATTAAGGAAAACTATAACACCCAAAGAAACGATAATTATATTCAAAAGCTTTTGGAATGTGTATTTATTTTGCTTTTAAGGCTAATGCCTGAGCAATCCAAGCCTGCAAAAAATTACCAGAATGATCAGCTTAACAGCGCAGTAACATATTTGCATAACCATTTTCGTGAAAACCCCAATCTTACCACCATTGCCGCAATTGCCCATTACTCCCCCACCCACTTCAGTCATGTTTTTCATAAAAAAATCGGCAAATCCTATAACGATTATTTAAACGAGCTTAAGGTTGCCTACGCAAAACAACTTCTTACCACCACCGATTTAAAGATTATTGATGCAGGCTACCAAAGCGGATTTAACTCTTATAACAACTTTTACTCTACCTTTAAGCATTACACAGGGCTTTCCCCCGCCGATTACAAAAAGAAAAAAACATCGGATTCATTACCCTTATGCTATAGCTGGAGGTTTGAGCTAAGCAAAACCAATATAGAAACCAACCCCGCATATGTGTATATTGTTACCGATGTTTTAGAAAGTGAAACAGAATATATTTTTTCATACCGTTATTCGCACGACTATATTATGGTCTTTGAGCAAATAGAGAATAATAGCACAAAGCAAAATACAAAAATAATATCTCAAAACGCCAAGGTTTTAAACAAAAAAGGACCAACAAGCGTGGTTGAAATTACCTTTAAAACTAAAGAAAAAGCCCCCTACCGAATTATTTTAAAAATGGGCAATAACTTTAACAGTGAAATCACCGCGCACCGTTATATGACCCTTAGCGCATTAACCCTTTTAAATGCAAATGATAGCTCCAAAACAAACTACGCAGCAGAATACACCCACTCCAGCGGTAATGTTTTGTGGTCAGATAACAGCGAAGCATATGAATCCTATATAGATGTTAAAATTGAAAAATAATTTGCAGCCGCGGGCTGTTTATTCCGAATAGGTTTTATGCGTAAGGCTAAACCCCGTTCCGCGGCCGGAAGGTCACAGATAAATTATAGTTTGCAGCCGCGGGCTGCAAACCACAATTTATCGGGTGGCTTTAAAAAGGCATAGCACTGGCTAAAAAACCGCCTTATACCCACAAATAAAATGGATGCGGAGTAAAGGCTACGCCGCATCCACAGATTTATTCGTAATAAAAGAACGCTTGGCGTTCCCGCATCCACAGTTTTATTCGTAATAAAAACAAAAACTCTGCAACACAAATTGTTGCAGAGTTTTTAATCTTTACTTAATTTAACAATTATTTAAGGTTTGCTTTAAGATTGTTAAGCTGATTAACAAGCTCTTCGGGGAGTCTGTCACCAAACTTCTTGTAATGCTCCTCAATCTCAGCGGCTTCCTTAACCCAGGTATCCTTATCAACCTCAAGAATACTCTTTAAGGTTTCAATATCAAAGTCAAGGTCGGTAAGGTCAATATCCTCAGCCTTGGGAACAAAACCAATAGGAGTTTCAACTGCATCTACCTTGCCCTCGCAACGGTCGATAATCCAGTTAAGAACACGCATATTGTCACCGAAACCGGGCCAGATGAAGTGACCTTCATCATCAATACGGAACCAGTTTACATTAAAGATTTTGGGAGCCTTATCGCCAAGCTTTTTACCCATCTCTAACCAATGACGGAAGTAGTCGCCCATATGATAACCACAGAAGGGAAGCATAGCCATAGGATCGCGGCGAACAACACCAACTGCACCGGAAGCGGCGGCAGTGGTTTCAGATGCCATTGCAGAACCTACAAATACACCGTTTTCCCAATCCTTAGACTGGTAAACCAGGGGAGCAGTCTTAGCGCGACGACCACCAAAGATGATAGCAGAAATCGGAACACCGCTCTGGCTTTCAAACTCGGAAGAAATGCAGGGGCAGTTAACAGCAGGTGCAGTAAAGCGGCTGTTGGGATGTGCGCCCTTTTCATCAGAGGTCTTGCCGTTCCAGGGGTTGCCCTTCCACTCAATAGCATTTTCGGGAGGATTCTTATCTAAGCCTTCCCACCAAACGGTATTATTATCTAAATTGTGTGCAACGTTTGTAAAGATGGTGCCCTTCTTGGTAGAAGCAAGAGCATTGAAGTTGGACTTTTCATTAGTACCGGGAGCAACACCAAAGAAGCCGTTCTCGGGGTTGATAGCCCAAAGTCTACCATCCTCGCCTATTCTCATCCAGGCAATATCGTCACCAACGGTCCATACCTTGTAGCCCTTATCGCGGAGATATTTGGGAGGAATCATCATAGCAAGGTTGGTTTTACCGCAAGCAGAGGGGAATGCAGCTGCAACATACTTAACCTCACCCTGGGGATTTTCAATACCAAGGATAAGCATATGCTCAGCCATCCAGCCTTCCTTCCAGCCCTGGTAGGAAGCAATACGGAGAGCGAAGCACTTTTTACCTAAAAGAACATTTCCGCCGTAACCGGAATTTACAGAAATAATGGTGTTATCCTCGGGGAACTGGCAGATGTATCTCTTCTCTTCATCAATATCACAACGGCTATGGAAACCGCGAACCCAGTCATTGCTGTCGCCCAGAGCGGTCCAAACCTCGTTAGATACACGGGTCATAATAATCATATTAAGAACAACATAAATAGAATCGGTAAGCTCAACGCCGATTTTAGCTAAGGGAGAACCTATAGGACCCATAGAGAAGGGAATTACATACATGGTGCGACCCTTGTAGCTGTCCTTAGCAATATCGTAAAGCATTTTGTATGCTTCCTCAGGATCCATCCAGTTGTTGGTAGGACCTGCATTTTCCTTTGTTTTAGAGCAAATGAAGGTTCTGCCCTCTACACGGGCAACATCGTTTACCTTGGTTCTGTGGAGGTAGCAATCGGGTAAAAGCTCCTCATTAAGCTTTTCAAGCTCGCCAATAGCAACTGCCTCAGCGCGAAGCTGTTCTACCTGCTCATCGCTACCATCAATGTAAACTACATTGTCGGGATTTACAAGAGCTTTCATCTCTTCGATCCAGGCAAGAACGGTTTTGTTGGTTGTCATAATTAAAGCACTCCTTTTTTGAACCTTTTTTGAAGTTCGTTTAGAAATTCAAATTTTAAATTCAAATTTTTCCTTATACATTATATAATATACTTCCCGCAAAATCAAGAAGTTTGCAAAACTTTTAACAATTTTCTAACAATCACACAATTTACTATTCACAAAAAAGACTTTTTTATAATATTTTTACTGTTATCTAAAAAAAATAAATTTTACTCTTGTATTTAGATTGCTTTTGTATTATAATAATATGGTAAATCACGCTTTGGGGCGTGTGAACGGGCGGGTCCTGTGCGATAGGCAGCCATGAATCATGTCAGGCGGGGAACCGAGCAGCATTAAGTGGATATGTCCCATGCGCCGCAGTAAATCGGTTCGTTCGCACTCCCGAAAGTGTGATTTATTTTTTTGCGTTTGCCAAGCAAAACAATATTCGCGCAATAAACCATAAACTAAAAAAAGAAGGTGCCCACTATGTATCAGGCATTGTACAGAAAATACCGTCCCATAATCTTTTCGGATGTAGTGGGTCAGGAGCATATAACCAACACCCTAACAGGTAGCCTTAAAGCGGGCAAAACCTCCCACGCCTACCTTTTTACAGGCACCCGCGGAACAGGTAAAACCACCTGCGCCAAAATTCTGGCAAGGGCGGTATGCTGTGAAAATCCCATTAACGGCGAGCCCTGCGGCGAATGTGAATCCTGCAAAACCATTTTAGAGGGCAACACCACCGATATTAATGAAATCGACGCCGCATCCAACAACGGTGTTAATGACATCCGCGACCTTAAAGAGCAGGTTAGCTTTTTGCCCACCTCCCTTAAATACCGCGTGTATATTATAGATGAGGTGCATATGCTTTCCACCGCCGCCTTCAACGCCCTTCTTAAAACCTTGGAGGAGCCACCCGCCCATGTGGTGTTTATTCTTGCCACTACCGAGGTTCATAAGCTGCCCGCCACCATACTTTCCCGCTGTCAACGCTTTGATTTTAAGCGACTGGAGCCTGAAGTAATTATAAAGCGAATAAACTACATTGCCGAAAAGGAAGGTTTTGTGATAACCGACGGAGCCGCTATGATGGTGGCATCCCTTGCCGATGGCGGTATGCGTGATGCCCTTTCTATTTTGGACCAATGCTCTGCCGCATCACAGAATATTGATGAAAACATAATCCGTGATGTTTGCGGAATTGCCGGCAATGAGAATATTTTTGCGCTTATAAAAGCAATAAACAAGGGCGATACCGCCTCCGCTATTCAAACGGTAGATGCCCTTTACCGCAATTCGGTAGATATGAAAAAGCTTATTTTTGAGCTTATATCCTGCTACCGTAATTTAATGATTATTAAAACCGTTAAATCAGCAAGGGAGCTTATAGTCTGCTCTGAGGCGGAATTTTCAGAGCTTTCTGCTATGGCAGATGCCCACTCCCTTTCAAATATAATTGATGCCCTTACCGCCCTTCAGGAAATGGCAGAATCCCTTACCACATCCGCATCCCGAAGTGATGTAGAGCTTGTAATTGTAAAGCTTTGCTCCCCCGAGCTTGCCTCTACCCTATCCTCCCTTAAAGCAAAGGTAGAACGGCTGGAAAAAACCGTTGCGGCGCTTTCTCAGGGCAAGGCGGTTGCGGCTCCTGTGGCGACTACTCCCACAGGGACAAGCAAGCCCAAGACTGAGGATATTCCTCTGCCCGATGCTCCGCCGCCAACAGCAAACGAGCCGGAGCAGCCAAAAGCGGTGTCAAAAGCCGCTCCCACTGTGGATGACGGTGAGCCGGTACCTGTAGCCGAATGGCCTGAAATTTTAGAAATATTAAAGCTTTCCTGCCCCCTTATGGCAGGTGTGCTTACCGATTCCAAGGCATATATAGGTAACGGCAGGCTTTTAATAGATTCTCAGCTGGAGCAGTTTAAAGAGCTTATAAATTCCGATGCCAAATACCGCGATTACATCCGCAAGGCAGCCGAGCAGGTGCTTGGTGTATCCTATAATTTAGGTCCCTATAAAAGACCCGTTGTACCAAACGAAGGCGGCAATGTGGTTGACCCGCTTGCAGAATTTGCAAAATCACTTAACAGTTAAAAATTTTTAAATAATATTAAGGTAGGTAATACTAATGAAGGTAAGAATTCCAAATCAAGGTCCCAGCAGAAACGATATGCTAAAGCAGGTTCAGAAAATGCAGGAGGATATGGCAAATCTTCAGGCAGAGCTGGATGAGCGTGAATACACCGCAACCTCAGGCGGCGGAATGATAACCGTAACCGTAAACGGCAAGTACGAAATCACTGAGCTTAAAATCAATCCCGATGCCATAGATCCCGAAGAGCCTGAAATGCTTGAGGATCTTATTACCGTTGCGGTTAACGAGGCTATTTCTACTGCCTCTAAAACCTCTGAGGAGGAAATGGGCGCACTTACCGGCGGTCTTAATATTCCCGGTATGCCCGGAATGTTTTAATTATGGCTTACCATGTAGCGCCTTTAGAAAAGCTGCAGGAGCATTTTGAACGGCTGCCCGGAATAGGCAAAAAAACGGCGGGCAGATTGGCTTATTACATCTTATCCCGCAGTGATGCCGAGGCAAAGGCCTTTGCCGATGCAATTTTAGAGGCTAAAGAGAAAATACACTACTGCAAATGCTGTCAGACCCTTACAGATTTAGAGCTTTGCCCCATCTGTACCGACGCCGACAGGGATCGCTCCTTTATTTGTGTGGTGGAGGATCCAAAGGATGTTATGGCTTTTGAGCGCACCCGAGAGTACAACGGTCTTTACCATGTGCTTCACGGTGTTATATCGCCTATGGATGGCATCGGTCCCGACAGCCTGCATATTAAAGAGCTTATGTCCCGTCTGGCAAGTGATGAGATTAAAGAGGTTATTATGGCAACCAACCCCACCGTTGAGGGTGAAGCAACAGCCAGCTATATCTCACGACTTGTTCGCCCAATGGGCATTAAGGTAACCCGCCTTGCATACGGAATACCTGTAGGCGGCGATCTGGAATATGCCGATGAAATAACCCTCTCCCGCGCTTTAGAGGGCAGAAATGAAATGTAAATTTGTTACAAATAGGTTTTAAAAAAACTGCAATGGAGGTTTAACGCTTCCATTGCAGTTTTCTAATTTTGTTTAAAATATTAATTTAGTGTGCGCAGCCTTCACAATCGTGGCAATCGTGTACAGGCTCACCTAAAATGGGGGTTGGGTCAATGCCCTGCTTTTCATAATAATCACGAAGGGCGGCTTTAATAGCCTGCTCAGCCAAAACAGAGCAGTGAATTTTGTGTGCGGGCAAACCGCCCAATGCCTCAACAACCGCCTTGTTAGAAAGCTCTACCGCCTTTTCAATAGGCTGACCCTTTATCATTTCGGTAGCTATTGAGCTTGTGGCAATTGCCGATGCGCAGCCATAGGTTTTAAACTTTACATCCTCAATAATACCATCCTTAATTTTAAGAAAAATTTTCATTATATCGCCGCATTTGGCGTTACCAACCTCACCAACACCGTCAGCATCAACAATTTCGCCAACATTGCGGGGGTTTGTAAAGTGTTCCATAACCTGTTCTGTATACATATTTTTCCTCCTTAATTATTTTCCTCCGACTTGATTCTGTCCCAAAGGGGGGACATACTGCGAAGTCGTTCTATTATCTCGGGAAGTACAGATAAAATATAATCTGCATCCTCTAAGGTGTTGTCATCGCTAAAGCTGAGTCTTAGTGAGCCGTGAGCAATTTCGTGTGGAAGTCCAAGGCTTAATAACACATGGCTGGGGTCAAGTGAGCCGGAGGTGCAAGCCGAACCCGACGATGCAGCTACGCCCTTTAAATCCAGCATAAGAAGTAATGATTCACCCTCAACACCCTCAAAGCAAAGGCTCACATTACCGGGCAAGCGCGAAGCTCTGTCACCGTTTACACGGCTACGCTCTATTTTAAGCGCGCCATCCATAATTCTGTCGCGGATGGCAGTAAGCTTTTTACTGCGTTCATCCATTGTGGCAACTGCAAGCTCAAGCGCCTTGCCCATTCCCACAATGCCTGCGGTGTTTTCGGTACCTGCTCTACGACCACGCTCCTGCGCGCCGCCGTCAATAAGATTTGGAATAACAAGTCCGCGGCGGATGTAAAGCGCACCCACGCCCTTAGGTCCGTGGAATTTATGTGATGACATAGAAAGCAAATCTATATTTTCTGCCTTAACATCTATTTTTAAGTTACCAACCGCCTGAACGGCATCGGTATGAAAAATAACACCGTGCTTTTTGCAGATTTCACCAATCTCACTTATAGGCTGAACGGTACCAATCTCATTATTGGCATACATAATTGTAACAAGAGCAGTATCCTCACGGATTGCGGCCTCTAGCTCATTTAAACGGATAATTCCGTTTTCGTGTACGGGAAGCAGGGTTATTTCAAAGCCGTTTTTCTTGAGCTTTTCTAAGGGGTGCAATACTGCGTGATGCTCAAAAGCGGTAGAAATAATGTGCTTTTTACCCTTTTTAGCCATAACTTCAGCTATGCCCTTAATTGCCCAGTTGTCCGACTCACTGCCGCCACCCGTAAAATAAATTTCATTTGCATTGGCGCCAATGGCACTTGCTACACGCTCGCGGGCGGTATTAACCGCCATTTTGGCTCTGCCGCCTAAATCATAAAGACTGGAGGCATTGCCGTATTCACTTGTAAGGTAAGGCATCATCTCATCCAAAACCGGTTTTGATATTGCCGTGGTTGCCGCATTATCGGCATAAATAAAGCGTTGCATATATTTAAATCGTCCTTTATATTTTATATTTTCTTTGTTAATTCTATTGTATACCATTTTAGTATAGTTTTCAATAGATTTTTAAAAAAATGTATGGATATATTGAATTTTGTAAACTGTAACAAAAAAATAACGCACTAATTATGCGGTAATGGAAAATTTAACATAATAACCTGTTTTCGGGGCATAATTTTATGGGTGATAAAATGCTTAAGGTTATTGTAAGAACAGTTTTAATGTACATTTTTGTAACAATAAGCGTAAGGCTTATGGGCAAGCGACAGATTGGAGATATGCAACCTACCGAGCTGGTTGTTACTCTGCTTATATCAGAGATTGCGGCAATCCCCTTGCAGGATGTTTCACAGCCCGTCAGCATTGGTCTGGTAGCCATATTTATGCTGGTGCTTTTAGAAATTCTGGCATCGGTAATAATAATGAAGAATCTGAGACTTCGCCGAATATTCAGCGGAAAATCGGTGGCGATTATTAAAAACGGTGTAATTGACCAAAAGGCAATGCGAAATGTAAGAATAACTGTTTTTGATTTAGTGGAGATGCTGCGAATGCAGGGCATTTTTGAGCTGGATGACATTGAAAGTGCCTTTTTGGAGGTAAACGGTAGTCTGAGTGTACGCCAAAAAACCGAAAAATCCCCCCTTACCCCAAAACAGCTTGGACTTTCCCCCGCCGACGGCGGAGTGCCATTAACGGTTATAAGTGACGGCACGATTGTTGATGCATCACTTGAATATTTAGGTATGAATCGTGACGATTTGAATTTAATTTTAAAGGAAAAGCAAAAATCCCCCAAAGAGATTTTTTTAATGACCCTTAATAAATCGGGCGAGAGTGTTATAATAGATAAGGAAAGTGAAAAATGAAAAGATTAATAGCGGCGGGAGTTATTTTGGTTTTGGTGCTTATTACAAGCACTTTGGGCATTTTTATGATCAATTCAACTGCCATTGAGGTAGAAAAAAGAATTAAGCAGATACAAAGCACCGCATTTTCAGATTCGGGCAAAAGGGCAGAAAATTTCTTTTATTTTTGGGAGCAAAAACGGGAGCTTATGGCTGTTTTTGTAAACCATAATGAGATTGATGAAATAGGCAGACTGGCGGCAAAAATGGTGTCAGCAGAGCGGGCAAAAAATTCCACCGACCTTTTTGAAGCCGCAAATGAAATACTGTTTATTGTTCGCGGTCTTAAAGAGGATGAGCAATTCAGTTTATACACATTGCTCTAAATCAAAGCTACTGTTTTGTAAGTTAAATGGCTCTTGTTGTGCAAGATTAACAAAAAAATCTGCGGTTGTTTGTGATGTTCGTTGAATTTTGGTATTTAAATTTCTGTTTAAATGTTGTATACTGTATACAGTGAAGAAAAGAGCTTCACCTTAAATATGCTAATGACTTTTTTTATAAATATATCTCCCTAAAACGGAAACAGGCGGTTCGAAAGAATCGCCTGTTTTCGTTTTGCAGTATTTTTAATTGAAAAACAAACAGCAATATAGTATAATAAGCTTATCAGGAGGTAAATAGTAGTGATTTATGTAATGTCTGATTTGCACGGCTACCCCATTCTGAAGTTTTTAAAAATTTTAGAATCAATAAACTTTTCAAAAGACGATTTTCTGTATGTTCTTGGTGATGTTGTTGACCGCGGTAGGGACGGAGTAAAAATAATAAAGTGGTTAATGCAAAACAGTAATACAATGCTCTTGCTGGGCAATCACGAGGATATGCTTCTTAACTGTGAGTTCGTATTTGAGGAGGGCTTCGACCCGTTTTACAGTAATTTATGCGGTGAAAAGCGCAAAGCATACGAGCTCTGGATTTCTAATGGCGGAGGTTCCACATTTGAGGCGCTTAACGCAACAAGAAGCAGTGAGCAAAAATATATATTTGAATATTTAAAAAGCGCTTCCCTTTACAAGGAGCTTACAGTAAATGGCAGAAAATTTGTACTTACCCATAGCGGCTTTGGCAATTTTTCGCCCGAAAAGCCGCTTTATGAATATTCAAAAAAAGAGCTTTTATGGCATAGACCCACCCAATATACCGATTATTTTGATGATGTTATAACCGTGTTTGGTCATACCCCCACATTTTTAATTGAGGGTAGTACAAGGGGCAGGGCAAGACGCACCGCAACCTGGATAGATATTGATGTTGGGGCAAGTATAGGGCTTACACCAATGGTTTTACGCTTGGACGACCTTAAGGAATTTTATTTTGATTTTTAGAGAAAACTTATAGTGTGGTTATACAATATAGTAAGCAATTTAGGAGGCACAAATGAAAAAATTAAAAAAGAATACTCATTTAAAAAATTATGACTTCGTTTATTCACTTATTAGCTTTTTTATATTGATTTTAGTGGTTTTATTAAGATTTTTTATTGATAAAAAGATAGAATTGAGTCAACTTTTAAATTTCGAATTATTGGTATCTGTTTTGGTAGTTTTTATTCTAACTTCTATTTCATCGGGTATTGTAAAGAGTGTTACATTAGCAACAGAAGACAATACGAAACTTGACGATGATTATGATTTTATGATGACCAAATATGAAAAAAACAGTATGCCATTAATATATACAAACTCAAAAGACAGTGATTTTAAATTGGGCAGAAAAAAAACAAAAAGCAAGATGCTATCTAATAATGGTGATTGTGATGAATACAAAATAGCAATAGGAGATATTGTATGCCTCTATAATAAAGAAATTAAAATAAATTATATTCCTGAAGAAGAATTTTTGCTACCTGAATTTTCAAAACAGCATTACACTGAATTAATGGCGGCTCACGGAGGTTCAAAAACATATAATCAAACAATGCTTCGTTTGGATAATATATATGAAAACAACAATGTAATTAAAATGTTTTTTTCTAAGACTACATATTTCAATTCTCTTGTTACTAATCGGGCTTTAGATTATGAAATTGAAGGTGTAACTTTGCGGGATTTATATGCATATGGGCCTTTTTTAACTCCGCTAAAAGATTCTAAGCTTTCAAATCATTTGGGTTTCAATGGAATGATTTCAACTAGTGATGAATATTTTATTTTTATAAAAAGGGGGAAGCATGTTTCGATTGCTAAAAATACGCTCCAATGTAGCATAGCTGCTTCTTTAAAAACAAAATACGCTATAAAAGATAATAAATTAACAAAAGAAAATATAAAAACTGCTATCTGTGAAGAGATTTTTGATGAATTAAAGCTTGAAAAACTAATAAAAGTTAAAAACTGTAATGTTGAAGAACTGAAAAAATTTTTATTTAGCGACTTTTCTTTTGAAAATAATGTTTTGTATTTTTATAGAGATTTTCTTGAAGGTGGCAAACCGCAGTTAATGTTTTATTACAAATTAAACGTATCTTATAAAGAGTTGAGTCAGGCATACGAAAAAAAAGCTGATAAAATTGATTGTAGCGTTGACGGACATAAAATGTTGTTTGTAAAAAAAGAAGATATAAATAAAATATATATGACATCTGATACCCTCGTCATTGAAAATAAACATTATTATTCAACGCCTTCCGCAGTTGGAACATTGGCTCTTATGTTAAAAGCTTTCGATGAAGGATTTATTTAAAATATGGTTTGGAGATAAAATGGAAATAAAAGAAAAATTTACAACATCTAAAACAGGCGATGAAAATAAAAATGAGGATGCTATATTTGTTAGTGAGCGAATAATTGCTGTTATAGACGGCGCAACATCTAAAACAGGCATGCCATTAGGAGCAAATATTAGCAGTGGTACATTCGCCGCTAATGCTTTGTGTACTGCTTTAAAAAATATTTGTGATGAAATTCTGCAACCTGAAGATATTGTCATTTATCTGAATGATTCGTTAAAGAAAGCGGTAGAGCATTCGGTTTTTAAAAATTCGAAAGAACCGCCGGCGGCATCTATTATTATGTATGATAAATTATCCGGAAAAATTGTAAGCTATGGTGATTGCCAATTCTTAAAAAACGGACAGTGTTATCAAAGACGAAAAAAAATAGATGAGATATGTGCAGAAAAACGAGCGAAGGTTTTGTCAGAATTAATATCAAAAAAAGGTTTCAGTATAAGCGAATTACTAGAAAATGATTACGGAAGGGAAAGCATAAAGCCTTTGATTTTGGAATCGTTTTTAAAGTATGCAAACACAAAAGGAGAATATGGTTTTCCCGTTTTGGGCTATGGGGAGATCGTATTAGATTATATTGATGTATTTGAGGTTGAGGAGTACGAAGAAATCGTTTTTGCCAGCGATGGATATCCCGTTTTAAAGGCAACGCTTAAGGAATCAGAAGCGTATCTTAAAAAAATCATTCAGGAAGATCCTTTATTATATAAGCATTATAAGGCTACAAAAGGGCTTGCTAAAAACGCTGTGAGTTTTGATGATAGAACTTTCGTAAGATTTATTGTGTAATAGTTAATAAAGTTTTTCATTGAAATTACCAAAAATATATGATATACTCTTTAAAAAGGAGTGATAAAAATGGATAATATTAAAAAACTTTTCCCCTTTGCTTATAAATCAACCGAGCCGGTGGCTTTTATAATTGCTCTTGTTATTTACATAGTAATTGATGTTGTGTGCGGCGCAATTATTGGTTTATTGGCAAGCATACCGATTATTGGAATTATATTCTCAATTCTGGGCAGCTTAATAGGTATTTATGCCTTTATTGGTATAGTTCTTTCGGTTCTGGTTTTTGTAAAGGTTTTAAAGTAAAAAACTCTTGATTTTAAAATCAAAAGCACACCTGTGTTTCGGAGCTATGGCTCCCATAGGTGTGCTTTTTTGTACCCAATTAAATTAATTTACCGAAACCTTTTTTAAATCCATAAAAAGAACTGCGGGGTCATCGTTTTGACCAAAGCTGTCCTTAATATACATATAATAATCCTTTTCCTCCTGCATTGAAAACATATTTGTGTTAATATCCGGATTGTAGGTATTGTTTTGGTCGCTGTCATTATGGGCGCCCATAGCAAAGCCTATACCAAAAAATTCCATATAAATCAGCCAATCGTGGTAATAGCCCTCATCAAGAGCCTCCAGTGAAATGTCATTGCCTTCAAAAATCAGCTTGAGAGATTCCTCAATAGCCGAAAGTATTTCTTTGGTAAGAACCTCATCATCCTGCTCAGCCTCTTCATCATCCATTGTTATGATATATTGTGACAGACGGTTAATTTTACCATTACCATCAAACATTGCATTTCTGGAAAAAGCGTATTTTTTAAGCTCTGCGCGCATTGCAGCTCTGCCCTTTTCAAAGCTGTCAAAGGCGGTGAATATGGTAGTGGCATCGTTGGAGTTGAAGAATTTGCCGGGCAGTGAAGTTTTTACAGATAAAACCCAAATATCATTCATAATTCAAACCTCTTTTTTTGAAAAATCGTTTAAAAATATTGTATCAAAAAAAGCCGCTAAAGTCAATAAATCTTAAAATTTTAAATAATTGGCATTGTAGATAAATCAATGATAGGTAACACTTTTCTCAAAAAAATAAGATGAAAGTGTAATTAGAAAGAATTTGTTGTGTTGTGAGGAGCCGTAGGCGACGAACAACACAACAAATTCGGCGCTCGATTACATTACTGCCAGA
>JAGAOS010000013.1 GCA_017623575.1 Clostridia bacterium | reverse complement strand
CATCGACAATAATATGCACTGTCCCGAATGCTCGGAGTGCTACGGTGAATGCGACGGAGAATTCTGTACCGAATGCGGTGTTTGCGGCAACTGTGCCGAAATCAACCCCTCTGAAGAACTTTGCCTTGAGTGCGCCATTGCCGCAGGCTTACATTGCCCCGGCTGTGAGAGCTATATTGAGGATGCGCCCCTTTGCGAGGGCTGTGGAGAACGCTGTCTGGAATGTGCCGAAGCCTTCTGCGAAAGCTGTAATTTGTGTTCAGAATGTGTTTTGATGTGTCAGGATTGCGGTTCCTGCGAGGAGTGCGCCACTATATGCCCTAACTGTGAGGAATACTGCTCAGAGTGTACAGGAATTTGTGACGACTGCGACCTTTGCTTGGTTTGCTGTGAGGACATTGCCAATTTTGCGGGCTGTGACTGTGGCGAATGGGTTTGCGTGGAAAGTACCGATTGGGATGAGCATTTTGCCGAGGAGCATGGCGACGCCCAACCAGGACAATCAAGTCATACCAAAAGGCCTATGCCAACATGGGATTGGGATTCCACCTACCATTGGCATAACTGCGCTTACTGCCGTGACGACGCGCATCTGACAGGCAAGAGCAAGCATACCTTCGACTCCAATGGCATTTGTACCGTTTGCCGTTATGTTAAGAATGCCAAGATACAGATTTTGGTTCAACCCAGTGACTCCAAAGCCGCACTTGTGACCAGTGCGGATGAAGATTATGATGAGAGAAACATTGCCCGATTCAGCGTAAAGGCGGCGGGTAAAAGCAAATTAACCTACACTTGGTATGAGGGATACTATCATCATGGGCTAGGCACGATCAAGTACACTCCCTTGACCGATCCTGTGGACGGAGAGTGCTTTGAGGGATCCGAGATCTATTGGCTGGTCCCCACCGATGCTTGTTACCACGATTGGTACATCCGTTGCGTCATCAGCGATATCTACGGCAACGAGGTCACCACCCGAGACGCATTGGTGCAGGCACGACATCACTACCAGTATTTTAAGTCGTATCTCAGCAATCAACGTCCCTGCGACTTGGCGCAAAGAAGCAAATACGGTCATATTTTGCAGTGCGTGGGAGAAGGGTGCGAAAAAGTTACGCACTTACGTCCTCATGAAGATGAAGACCGTAACGGGTACTGTGACGTGTGTGATTATGAGATTGGTAAAATACTGATTACAAAGCAGCCGAAAGATGTTAAAAACGTCTATGTATCTAGTGCCGAAGAAGATTATGACGAAAGTAATATCGCTCATTTCAGCGTTGAGGCAGAGGGCGAAAGCACCCTGACATATACCTGGTGCAGAAAGCAGTATGTTAACGGTAAGTTAACATATGTTCCGCTTACAAATCCTGAAGCGCTTGAAAACTATGATGGACCTAATCTTGACCTATTAGTTCCTACGGATGCTTGCTGTAGTGCATACACCTATGCTTGTATCATCACCGATGAGGAAGGCAATGAAACAAGAACGATAGACGTAGTACTGCAGGCAAAACACAATTATCAATATTACAAGCAATATCAATCTCACGAAAATCCATATCCGTCTGCAAGAAGAAAATACAGTGGACATATTTTGCAGTGCGTTGGCGATGGTTGTGAAAAAATCACCAGACTCCGACAACACATAGACAACGATAACGATTATTTCTGCGACATTTGTGATTACCAAAAGGATTTTATGGAAATAGGGCTGACCGTCACTGCTCCGAAGGAAGGAAAGTTGCCTAACTATACAGTTGCTACAGACAGCGTTGCCTATTTTGCTATGGGCGGTAGCAGCGACTATACCCAATACCGTTTTTGGCTTGTATCGGATGACGGTGTAAACAACTGGAAGATAATTGATAAGACAACTCCATTTGTTGCAGGAAAATACTATAAGTTCATCGTCGAAATGCAAGTCGGTTCAAAATATGAGTTTCCGACTTATAATTCCACACCGAATTTCTGGGCTAAGGTCAATGGTGATTATGCAACGGTGGAAAAAACCTACGGAAAAGATCCTGCCAAATATGTGACCGTTGAATATGAATTTGGTATGTGTAACGACAGCGTCATAGAAAATATCATTATTGAAAACGTGACCGTCCCTGTGGCAGGAGAAAAACCCACCTATACGGCAACTGTTCGTGGTAGTGGCTATTATATTAACACAGACAAGAACACCTACTACGATGCCTATTGGAAGAATCCTCCCGAAAAGTGGTACTACATAAAAAATGGTATCGGATGGTTTGATATAACTAAGGGCGACTGGGTTTATGAAAATGAGAGCTTTATTCCCGGTCACGAGTATCAGTTCAACGTTTACCTCAAAACAGAGGATGGCTATGAGTTTAAGTTGAGCAAATGGCTAGACATTGAATTTACAGCTTCGGTGAACAGCTTTGTAGCTACGGGTGTCAACAATAATAACGACTGCCGTATACAGCAGACTGTATCTAATATCTTTAACTGCGAAGGCAAAAAACTTTCTACCGTTATGGTAAATGGTTTGGCAGCGCCTCGCGCGGGCGAAACACCCGATTATATGGCAAGCGTGGCTTATCCCGAATGGTATCGGTTAGATCCCAACTATGCAGGAACAAATGGTATCGTTTGGTATGATATAGAAGGCAATCAGCTGTTGCCTGAAGACACCTTTGAGGAAGGCAAAAAGTATAAAGTAGAAATTAAATTGATTCCGGCAACTATTAATGGTGTGAATGCATCTCAATTTATTTCTCCGATAGATGCGTACGTTAACGGTAAGCAGGTGGTCGCAAACGGCGATGATATGGTTTACGGCAACTCCAATGTGGTGTATATCTACTATACCTTCCCGAATGGCGCGTTGCCTCCTACGGAAGGCGGATCGGTCACAGGCTTTATAACCAGCGCCAACGATCCTTCGGGCCTTATTAATCTTCAGCTTATTCCCGTGGGACTCACTGAGCCGGCTTACGAAACCATTGTCAGAGGTAACAACGTTAATTATCGCTTTACAAAGGTAGCCGCGGGAACCTACACCTTAAAGGTTACCAAAGATAATCACACCGAATACAAGGCAACTATTGTTGTAACAAATTCAAATGTAGCTCATAACGTTAATCTTGAATTAAAACACTATACCCCGGGTGATGTGAATGATGACGGCGAGGTTGATTTGGTTGATGTTGTTACCCTTTCGCAGTTCGTTGCGGGCTGGCAGATAACTTGTAATGAGGCGGCGCTTAATACCAACGGTGTTGGCTCGGTAGATTTAACCGATGTTGTTCATCTTTCACAGTTCGTTGCGGGCTGGCAGGGAATTGAATTACATTAATTCCCCTATTTTAAAATTATTAGTTTAGACTAAAAACAAAATCTGCAATAAAAGTGTGAAAAGTTGCACTTTTATTGCAGATTTTTATGATTATAAATATATTGGTCAGATAAATTGCGGTCTATCGCACAGATGTTTTTTACAACACCTTTTTAAAAAATCAATCGTTATCATCCTCAAAGCTATATAAATTCAGTTCATCAAAATTCAAAAATTCAGCTAGTGTCATATTAAATGCAATGGCAATTTTATGCAGAGTTACCGCACCCGGGCTCTGGGTAATCCCTCTTACAATGTTATCCAGTGTTGATTGCTTAACATCGCTCATATTTGCCAATTTATTTATAGAAATACCGCGCTCTTTACAGAGGCTTAAAATTCTTTTTACATATATTTCTGAATATTTCATTATTTTAACCTCATTATATTATTACCCGTTCTTGGGTTAAAATAATGATAATACGATAATTGCAAACAATTACCCGAATATGGGTTGACTTTTCAAAAAATACAGTATAAAATTTTCTTATACCCGTATATGGGTAATTAGGAGGGCTGTATTTGAAAAGTTGTACTTTTTTTGGTCACAGAGATTGCTGTCAACCTATTAAACTACATTTAAAAAATGTTCTTATGGATTTAATAGAAAATAATACGACAATATTCTATGTAGGAAATAACGGATTATATGATAGTAAGGTTATTTCGGTTTTAAAGGAATTAAAGGAATATTATCCACAAATTTCTTTTTTTGTGGTTTTGGCATATTTACCCAAATCAAGGGAAGCTATGCAATTATATGAAACAATTTATCCTTGCGGCATTGAAAGTGTACCGCCCAAATTTGCTATTTCATATCGTAACAGATGGATGATTGAAAAATCAGATTATGTTGTAACCTATATAAAAAGACCTCAAGGTGGAGCGGCACAGTTTTATGAATTGGCACTTAAAAAGAATAAAACAGTAATAAATTTACCCGATATTATAAATAGGTGATTAAAAGTATTGAGGTAGAAATTAGTGTTTATTGCACAGATTTATAATTTTACCGTAGGGGCGATTATTAATCGCCCGAAAAAGGTTTGTGCTATTTATGCGGGCGAGCAATGCTCGCCCCTACAAGAAAAAACCTTTAATAGAGCGGTTTGTGAAGGCTTTTTGCTATAAATAATCACCTCATCCACCGCCGTTCGGCGGTGGATGAGGTGGAAAAAGCAAAAATTCGAGTTTTTTATGTGGCGATTGATAATCGCCGCTACGGTATAAAAGGCAAATCTGCACTTCAAACCACAATTTATCGCACGGCTGTTTTTTTACAGCCCCTTTTGCATATACATATTCTTTTTTCGGTATTATGATGCGTTATATTATTAGCCAAGGGGGATTTCGGTATCCTCGCCAATAAAGCCGTTGGACTCTGCAACATATATACCAAATGAGCGAGCGGGAATTACATCATCAAAGCTGGTTTTTCCGTAAACATTAATTTTCTTATCGCTGGGAATTGAGGTTGCATCCTCAGTTGGGAAAATATTACCCGATTCATAAATATAGCAGGTGTAAAAAATATCGGTGTTTTTCTCAAGCTGAACATTAATATTAGCAGCCTCATTTTCGGTGTTTACAACCAAAATAACGGTTTTGCCGTCATCACCCTTAATTGCGGTTGTAAAAAGTCCGCCATCTGTTACAGAGGTTTCATTTGCAACGCTTGTAGAGTAAACGCCCGCATTTTGGTTGTTCATATATTTGCCTATAAGGTTAACACCATAGTAGGTTGAACGGGGCAGATATGATGAAAATTCATAATAGTTGTGACAGGGACAGCTTTCACCCTTGGTACAGTTAAAGCCGTCTGCAAATATAAATGACGGACAGGTACCTACGGCGTGTACACCACCTATAAATTCCGTAGCACGGTCAATATAAGCGCTACCGTGGGTGGCTGATGAATCCCAAAGACAGTCAAACATCTGCCAGAGCGACATACGGTTAATACCGTTGTTTGCGCCCGATGCAAAGCCCGCGGCAAGCTGAACTGCCTGCATATCTACGCCGTCCCAATACTTAATATCACCTGCGTTAGCAAAAAATTCGTCACACCAGAATTCCTTATCTCTTTGACCTATGTTGGTTAAAAGCTCATCATAATAGGTGAAGTTTTTCTCAGCCATTGAGTAGGATGCATTCGGCTCATAGACGGTGTTTTCATAGCCATCCTGAGTATTAGGTTTAGTGTATGCGTGGGAGGAGTTGATATCCACCATATCGGCATACTCGGTGCCGTCGATTTTATCGTAAAGATATTCCAAGAGGGAAAGTCTGTTCATATATTTATAAAGGGACTGAGAGGGACCTATAAGCTTGTAATCATCCCTTACGCCTGCATCCTCAAGCGCTTTATGAAGACCTAAGGTCATTATAATCCATTCATCGTAGTAGGCTGTTGGGTCATCTGTCACCTCATAGCCTGTTTCGGTAAAGGCTATAAGATATTCAACATTATTAACTCCGTTTGCCTTTAATGCCGCTAAAGCCTGCTTCATCCATTCGCCGTATCTTGCGGCGGCAACGGAATAATGAGCAAATTCATCATCTGTAAGATTAAGTCCAATAGCGCGACCTGCGGCTTCAATAGCGGCGGCATTATCATCTTCGCCGTAAAAATCATCTACTTTTACATGGGAGTCAGAATAGCCGTGCATATAGTTAACCTCAGGAATAGAGGAATGGGTTCTTGATGTATAATAATTTACAAAATCGCTTAAATGCCAGCTTGCGTTAATGGTTATGGAAATATCTCTGTCTTGGAGCATATTTGCCCATTTGTAAAAGGCTGTCATTTTGGTAGAGCTCCAGTCCCAACCGGTGCCGCTTTTCCACATCCACTGGGATGCAAAACGGGTGCGGACATTGTCAATACCCGAATCAACCAGACGGTCCATTTCTTTAGCCGCTTCTTCATCGGTATAGGTTCTTCCGTGAGTAGGATCGGGGAAGAATGTTGTACCGTGATAAACGGTGGAGCGAATACCCTGGAAGTTGTTATGAATAGGAGCCGATGCATTGTTTACGGTTACAACTTTATCGGTATATTTGCTTATTATGTTATTGTATAAATATTCTCTGACATTTACTGATTCGGCATAATCACCGTTTGCAGTACGGGCGGTGTAAGCCATTTTAGATATGGGGTACACTGCAATATCGGCAGAATCGCCGTAAATAACATCCTCGGTACCATTGGCTTTAAGATATTTTAAATATGGTCTTGCGGTATAATTGGTGTTCCAATTTTCCTTTGTAATATTAATTAAAACGCCTGTAAAATCAAGACTTGTTTGTCTGTTTTTAAATACCAAATCCTTTTTGTTTTCAAAAGAGTAGGCAACACCTGTTTTGGCGCTGTACAAAGCATCGCCATAGTTATATTCGCCATTTAAGGTAAGCTCATTATCGCCTAAATATTCGGTTTTAATAGCAAGTGTGCCGTATTCAGTAACGCGTATTCCATAAGGGTTATTAGCGGTAAGAAGGGCTTTATCCAAAGTGGTTTTGTGGCGCATACCCTGCTTACCCTCGGTTCTGATAGCAGTACCCTTAGAAACAACAGTATTATTCATTATAAGGTCAACAGAATCTACATTTGTGCTGTTTTCGGTTATATTAACATCGTCTATATAATAGGTGCCAAGACCGTTAAGACGGGTATTAAGATAAATATCATCGGTTGTTAATGCTGTAAAGGTGCAGGTAACGGTTAAGGGATTAGAAACATCCATTTTGCGGTCAGCCAAGGTCTGCTTTCCAAATCCGCCGCCTGAGGGGGAGTAGGTAGAGCCGTTTGAATCAGTAACAGTCCAAGTGATGGTACTGCCCGAAGCGGTTATATATGAGTTTGAATGTGATAAATATTCGGTACCGAAGGAGAAGTTAATCCAGTTGGGTTTTTTGTTTCCGGTTTCGGTCAAATCCCAAACATAGCCTTTGGGGTTATCCTCAGTAATCAAACTGTCATCCCTTTGAAGCACATAGGTTGAATAGCCCTGAAGTGTAAATTTAGGTACATAAACATCTTCTATTTCACTTAAATCAAGATTAAAACTTAAAGTGTACTCTGCGCCCTTTTTAACCCTTATAACGGGGGATTGCTGATGACCAAGAAGAGAAACTAAAGAGTTTACCTTTAAACGACCGCTAGATAGCTCGGTAGTTACACAGCGAACATCCATAGTCTTCCAGTTGGCGGCAGAATTTTCAAAATCTTCATTTATATATTCGGGAGCGGCGGCAACATCCTTAACTAAAGCAACATCATCAATATAGATAGGTTTGCCCGCAGGTGAGCCTTCGCTGTTTTGGGAAATATAGCGAAGTGCAAGTCTTGCCGTATCATTTTCGCCGGAATAGAAGGTAAGGGAAGCCTTTTTCCATTCACCCTCAGCCGTAGCGCCCTCAGTAGCGGAATAGGTTTTATGGGCTAAATATTCACCATTATCAGCATTGGCGGTAGCAGATAGTTTCATATCCTCGCCCAAAACGCTTACAAAGCTTAAATAGTTTTCGCCGTCGGTAGAGGGGTCAAGATTATACCAGAAGCTTACGGTATACTGAACATTTTTCTCTAAACCGTAAAAATCGTGGTAGGTTGTATTAAACTGAGAAAAAGCCTTTAAGGATTTTTCGCCTGTTCTGGCTCGGTCGGTGGTAACAGCGGTAGATGTCCAATCATTGCCACCGGCAACCTCGGCATCACAGGTACCCTCCCAAATTTCTTCTTTGGGCAGGTCCTTTTTAAGGCTAGTACCTGCGGCATACTCCTCAAAACCGCCCTTTACAGCTAAATTAAAGTTGTAAAAAACGGGAGTATAGTCGGAAGGCTTTGCGCCCGATGGCACAGTAAAGCTGGTACTTACCGAAACTTCATTGCCCTCACTGTCAAACCAACCGCGAAAACCGCAGTTCTCATAAGGTGTGGCGGTAAGTACATTGCCGTTTGCCGAATATTCGCCAAGGGTTGGGTCATACTCGGGCATTTCTGCGGCGCTTACCGAGGCAAAAATACTATTCATCGGCATTAATGAGCAAATCATTATAACCGCCATAAAAACAGAAATTGCTTTTACGGTAAAATGTTTTTTTGCCTTTAAAAACTTAAATTTCATTTTATCCTCTCCTGTTTAGTTTTGATTTGTATAATTATATCACAGTAAAAATTTACCGTCAAATAAATTAATGTTTATCGCACAGATTTATAATTTTACCGTAGGGGCGATTATTAATCGCCCGAAAAAGTTTTGTGCTATTTATGCGGGCGATTATTAATCGCCCCTACAAGAAAAAAACCTTTAATAGAGCGGTTTGTGAAGGCTTTTGCTGTGAATGATCTCCCCTTCCACCGCCGTTCGGCGGTCCCCCTTCCCCGTCCGGGGACGGCCTTATAAACCGCAAATCTGTGCGATAGACCACAATTTATCGCTTGCTTTATGGGCGCGGAACGAGATATAGCCTAATGATAAAAATCATCCCGCAATAAAGGAACGCTTGGCGTTCACCACAATTTATCAGGGTATTTTTTAGATTTTAAAAAGGCTGCATCCCGAAGACGCAGCCTTTTTTTGGGGAGGGAGATTTCCCATATTCATTCTACAATGAGGGAGATAACATTGCAGAACTCGTAAATTAAATTATGCTGATAAATTCTGTATATTATGCAGAATATTTATCATTATAAAGGGCGCCAAGAGTCTTTTCGTTTTCGGCACACCAGCTTGCATAATCAGCGCTGTTTGCATCTGTTACAAAGGTGTAGAAGGCATTGGCATCCTCTTCGGTAGGCTCAGAGCCGTCAGCAGTGTTTGCGTTATCTATTGCGTTTGCAACCTCAAATACGCTGACAGTAGCGGTTGAACCATAGTAAACTGTGCCGTCTGCGGTAATTGCATAGCTACGGATTAAAATATCTTCATTATATTTAGAAGCAGCTATGTTTGTAAGATATGAGGTAAATACAACGGTATGTTCGGTAACCTCCCAAACGGAGCTTATTTCATCTGCGACGCTGTAAGCAACACCCTTTATACCGTTATCAAGTGTGATTTCACCCTCAATATTTGAAGCAAAGGCGGCAACAGAGCCATACTCTACTATGTTCTTTTCTGCTACCCAGTGGGTATCAATTTCGTTGTAAATTCTTACACCGTTTTTGCCTGTGGAGCTTGCAGCGGCAGAGCGAAGAGCTGCTGCGTTGTTATATGCGGTTTTAACCTTTATACCGGGAATTACATCAAGAGCAATATCATCAATGTAAAACTCTGCGCCATTCTCAGAAGAGAAGATAAGTACAGTATAGAGGAAATCGTCAAGTGTAGCGCCGACGGCGGTGATTTCAGAGTAGGATTTTAAATCATAGGTAACGCTTAATTCCTGCCAATCCTCTGAAGCGGTAAGGTTAACTTGCTTATATTTGTAAACATTAAGCCAACCACCTGTTGCATCTTTGGTGAGATTAACCTGATCACCTGCAGCAGAAGTGTGCAGATAGTATTTTGCATCACCCGAAAGGAGCTTATATTTAAAGGAAAGCTTAATCTGGTCGCCGGGGGTAGCAAAATCCTTTAATGCTTCGGTACCCGAAAGAACAAATCTGCTCTGGCCGTTATCCTTTTCGGTTGCTGAATATTTAAGGTATCCATTACCAACATATGCGTTTTCGCCATCTGCCATAACGGTGAAGTTGCCGCCAACAAGTGCGGTGTAGTCCTCAAAGCCTTGAGCAGAGTTTGCCCATTTTGCATAAAGGGTAATATCCTCAGCAGGGAAGGCTTTAGCGGTAAAGGGAGTGGTCAATTCAGCATCCAAATACCAGCCTGCAAAAGCAAAGCCTGCCTTAACGGGAGCCTCAGGGAATACAATGTATCCACCTGCGCCGTTGGAAATGGGGTCAATTTCATTTCCACCGTTGGTGTTAAAGGAAATAGTGTAAAGTGTATCATAAGCTAAAAATTTTGCGGTTAAGTTTGTATCAGTAATAAGGGTAGTTTCATAAACTCTATCGGCAGAAACTTTATTACCGTCTTCATCATACCAACCCTCAAGATAATAGCCATTTACGGGAACTGCGGTAAATACTGCGATTTCGTTTACTGCGTAATCATCATAACCTGCTTTATTTGCAACGGATGCAGAACCCATTGAAGTATCGGCAGAGGTTGCAGAAACGGTATCTATAATCTGTGCATAAACAATATCATCAAGTAATACATAATCGGTTGTGTAATCACCCTTAGTGTAACCGTGTATTGCGGGGTAACCTGCAACAACTGTGGTTATTTTTCCGTTAAAGGAATAAACCTTGCCGGAATCGTATTTTCCGTTTAATGCACGAACTATGGCAGCTTCGCCCTGAGTGTGGGTTTTCATAAGAGCATCAGCAGAGCCTAAGGTTATTGATGCTATTTGCTTTTCGTTTTGCTGAAGTACATATTTACCGGATACACGGTAGTTTGCGTTGTTAAGAAGCAGATTTTCATTGGTTTTGGGGGTTAAAAATGCCCAGTTTGTATCGGGGTTGCCCCAGAAATATTTGTAAGAAGAAGCACCAGCAACGGGATTTTCAGTTTCCTCAGAAATAACAGAGGTTACAGCACCTTCAGTATCTTTATCATAGGTGTTCACAACACCGCTATAGGGGAAGGAATCACCAAAGAAGCCATTCTCAAAATCGTAAGCCTTGTAATCATACTCTTTATACCATTTTGTTACGGTAATGTCATCTAACCAGAAGGTAACACCGCACCAAATGCGCATTGCGAGGTATAAATCGGTTGAAGTTGCTGTGAATACTATGCTGATTTCATGCCAGTCGGTATCCTCTATATATGTGATATTAGCAACACTGCTTATAGCACCGGTAAGGGCACCATTAGTACCAACAGCAGTACCCTCTGCATAAATGCCGGGAGTTTGTACATCATAAGAAGGAGTTGTGCGAGCGGTATTAGCTGTACCCTTAAACCAAGCGCTAAGCTTGTAGGTTTCACCTGCTTCTATGTTTTTAAGCTTAACTGCGGCAGCTCTGCCGTGCATATTTGAAAATTTAATTGATGACTCACCTTCGGTATGCGCTGTAGTAGTATCTACTGTAGGAGTGGTACCGGCTTCACCTATAGTGTTACCGGAAGCATAAGAATAATAATTGGATGCAGTTTCATAATATATATCTACTTCTGTTAAAGTAATATCATCCAACCAGAAATAATAACCGCACCAAATGCGTGTTGCAAAATATAAATCAGCCGAAGTAGCTGTAAAGGTTATGCTGATATTGTGCCAGTCGGTATCGGCTATTTTACTGATAGTAGCAACAGAACTTATAGCATTGGTAAGTGTGCCGTTAGTACCAACAGCAGTACCCGATGCATAAACGCCGGGAGTATACACATCATAGGAAGGAGCTGTTGGACGAATAGTTGTGCTAGCCTCACCCTTGAACCAAACGCTGAGCTTGTAGGATTTACCAACCTCTATGTTGTTTAGCTTAACTGCGGCAACTCTGCCGTGCATATTTGTGAATTTAATTGATGTGTCACCTGTGATATGTGGTTGAGTGGAATCCGCCTCAGGAGCAGTACCACCTGCTTCACCGCCTAAGGTATTATTGGTAACATAAGAATAATAGTTAGAAGCAGTTTCATAATGCAGGTCTGTTTCTGTTAAGGTAATGTCATCCAACCATAAGGTGAGACCGCACCAACTGTTAACTGCGAAGTATAAATCGGTTGAAGTTGCTGTGAATGTTACACTCATTCTGTGCCATTCGGTATCTGCTACTTTGTTGATAGTATTAATACTGCTTACAGGATTGGTAAGGGCACCATCAGCACCTACAGCTGTACCCGCTGCATAAATGCCGGGAGTACGAAGATCATAAGATAGAGGGTCGCGACCGCTATTGGGAATAGGATTGGCTTTATACCAAGCGGCAAGCTTATAGGTTTTACCAACCTCTATATCGGTTAGCTTAACTGCGGCAACTCTGCCGTGCATACCTGTGAATTTTATTGATGAGCCACCCTCAGTATGAGCCTCAGTAGCATCTACTGTAGGTGCAGCACCACCTGCTTCACCACCCATGGTATTATTGGCAACATAACAATAATAGTTGGAAACCAAGTCATAATAATTCTCATCTTCCAACGCGCCTACTGTACCTGTAAATACGCAGGTAAGTGTGCTAAAGATAATTGCCAGTGAAAGAACTATGCTGATAACTTTTTTCATTTTCATTCTCCTCTCAAAATTTTATATAAAGTTAAAGGCTTTGCAAAAACGGTTATAGCCCCGGTACACTCAGCATTTGTACGGGGGAATTTAAAGTTTGCAAAACTTCTGAAACCTTTACATACTAAGTATATCACAAAAAAACCTTAACAAAAAGACAAACTTTTGTGTAAAATTTACACACGAAATTTGTACTTTTTTGATTGGTGTATTTAATTCTAATAGAAAATGAAAAAGCAATCAATACATAAATGCATTAAAATATTGCACTTTTGTTAAGTTTATAGCCAAAGCTATTCAAACACTTTCATTAAATATTCCAAAAATTCAGCCGAGGCAATATCCTTATTTAAAAAATAAATACGGTGGTTTTCCAGCTTTACAATCTCTATATTTTCCCCTGAAATATTGCTTTCCATACGGGTATAACATTCTAAAATACCCAGAATTAAAGCAAATAATGAGAAAATTATTATAAGAGATATGGTAAAGGAGCGGAAAAACCACCGTATTTTAAAAGCTGATTTTCTTTTCATTTAAAAATCCTTTATTTTAACATATTTAATGTAGAGGCAAGTGCATCAGCCAAAAGCTCTGCCGAATATTTGGCTTGTTCCAAGGTGTTTGCCTCGGTACCACATTCAATTAAAAGGGAGCCTGTGGTAAGGTGCTGATTATATTTTCTAGGTGTAAACAAAATGGGTCGGGCAAGGGTTGGGTACATAACCTCCATAGTTTGCTGAAGCCGTAAAGCAAGGCGAAAGTTCTCCCGCCAGTTTGGAAACCCCGTAACACTGCCGCTCTGACACCCTGAAACCAGCATAACCTGAGCGGCTTTTTTACCGTTAATTTCTGTTACCAATGCTGATTTTGTACCATTTTCATCGGTTACCGAATCGCGGTGAAGGTCAATTACCACCTTTATTGTGGGGTATTTTTCAAGATATTTTTTAATTGTTTTTTCGGCTCTGCCGTAGCTACCGCTGTATTCGGGATAATCGTGATATTCGGTAGCGTGAACGGTATTAATATTCTTTTTATCCAGTGCGGATTTAAGCACATCACCCACCGCCGTTATATTTTGGGATTTGTTGGTGGTGCGGGTTAAATCTGTATCTGTATAATATCCCCGTTCTTCCGACATATAGCACTCGGTTGAGTGGGTGTGAACTATAAGCACCTGAGGATTTTTGGTGCTTTCTATTTTAAGCTTTGGCGGCGTTAAAAGCTCAGTTTTAAGGTCGATGCTAAGCCCGGTCCCGTTTTTTATATAAATCCTTTGGTATTTTAAATTGGCGGCAGATGAATCAATGGTGCGGTTTACTATTTTGCCCTTTGCCTTGCCGTCGGTTGCGGCGGCTACCTCTGATTTTGTGATTACTGATGCTTCTTCTGAAGCCTTGTGGGCGGCGCTTTCGTACACATCATCGGCGTGTGATTCATTATAATCTGTTTGTGCTGTGAGGTTTTGGGAATATTCCGCCACGCTTTTGGGGGATAACGCATAGCCGCATACAAAGGCAAGGCAGTAAAATGATGCCGCCGATAAAAGCAAAAAGGAAAAAAAGAAAAATATTTTTCTGCCCGTTTTAAACACCCCCAAAATAAAACAACAAAAGAATAGGAATACATTTTATTTTATGAGGGAATTAATTGGGGTATTACTAAACCGTTATAGTAATTCGTTAATAATTTCGGGGTCAATGTTGGGGTGAAGGGCGCGGTTTATGCAGTCGGCAATAAGGGCGGAGGCTCGGCTTATAAGCAGGTCAATCTCCCTTGGGGTAACAATCATCTGCCTGCCCTCAGGACCGGCTATTTCACCATTGCCGCCCGTAAGGTCGGAAACCAGAGTCGCGGCATCCACAACGGTGGGCACTCCAACGGCAATTACAGGCACTCCCAAAGTTTTGCGACTTATCTCTCGCCTTGCATTGCCTACACCGGCGCCCGGCTCAATACCCGAATCGCTCATTTGAACGGTACAACCAAGTCGCTTTAAATATCGTGATGCCAAGGCATCAATAACTATTAAAAAGGCGGGCTTAATTTCACCCGTTACGGCATGAAGCAGATTAAAAGCCTCAATACCTGTCTGCCCCAGCACTCCCGGTGCCAACACCGAAACATTTCTCATCCCCTCAATCCCCGAAATACGGCGAATTTCGTCGGTGATTTGTCTGGTTGCAAGTATTCCCGCTGCCACCTTAGGTCCCAATGCATCGGGTGTGATTTCTCTGTTTCCAAGCCCTACAACCAAAGCGGAGCCTTTTGAGGGAATCAGCTCTTTAAGGCTTTCGGTAATGGCAGAAATCAGCTCCTCATTTTTAAAATTATCGGTAAAAGGCGGCACCTCAACAGTAGTGTAAATTCCAATAGGCTTTTTAAGTGTTGCGGCGCCTATTTCATCCTTAATTGTTATTTTTGTGATTAAAGCATCACCTTTTTTAAATTCTTCACAATCAACGCCATCGGGCAGGGAGGTGTGCATTTCCCTTTGCTCCAGCGCAAGATCGGTTCTTTTTTGCATAAAAACACCCCTTTTAAAATAGTCTTTGGCGATTTAAACCTATTATTCATAGGCAAATATAATCAAAAATCAGACTTAAAACCCCTAATTTATTGATATATACGAAAAAATTTCAAAAAACACTTGCAATGACGCGTAAATAGTGTTATTATTACTTTACGTCGAATTATATTAAGGAGGTATGGACTATGGCAAACATTAAGTCCGCTAAGAAGCGCGTTTTGGTAAGCGAAGCAAACTATCAGCGCAACAAGAGCTACCGTTCTGCAATTAAAACTGCTCTTAAAAAGGCTGATGCCGCTATCGAAGCAAAATCCGCTGATGCTGCTGAAACCGTTAAGGTTGCCGTTAAAAAGTTAGACCAGGCACAGGCTAAAGGCATTATGCATAAAAATGCAGTAGCTCGCAAAAAATCTCAGCTTGCTACCCGTCTTAACAAGGCAAACTAATTAAAAGCAAATCTTATATGGCATAAGCCATAACCAAATAAACTCTGCAACCGATGCCGAAAACGCATCGGTTGTATAGACTTTGGTGAAAAAATGTGGTAAAATCGCAGAAATGCGTTTTTATAATTGTGGATTAAGCGAAAAAGTAAGATTGTATCCGAAAATACGCTCCACCTCGGTTTCCACCGTGTAAAAATAGGATAGTGGGTTAAGCGAAACGCTCCACCTCGGATGACTCCGCCGTGTAAAAATCAGGGGTCAAAAAACACTTCTTCACTTTTCACTATTACTTATTACTTTATATTTGCGGATATGGCGGAATTGGGCGAAGCAAAGTGCCGCATCCGGTGGATGAAAAAGGCTCTTTGCTGAGGTGAAGAAATAAGGAGCAATGCGAACCGCTCCAAGGGAGCAGGGCGACTATATTTCTGAGGGTAACGCGCGTGGCGCGGCTGCCAAAATCAGCAACAAATTATAAAATTAATAAACATATGCGGATATGGCGGAATTGGCAGACGCGCTAGATTCAGGTTCTAGTCGGGGCAACTCGGTGCAGGTTCAAGTCCTGTTATCCGCACCAAAAAATCCAAGTCCTTTTTGGGACTTGGATTTTTTTATCCAAGCCGACAGGCTTGGTATATCACCACGCGTTAGCGTGTATATCACTGTCGCACGAGTGCGGCGTATATCATCACACCGTAGGTGTGTATCAAAAAAATGTCGGCTTGATGATATACAAAACTAAAGTTTTGATGATATGCAATTCCTGTGGAATTGATGATATACAATGCTTCGCATTGATTTATCGTCGCTTTTATGCTATAATACACACAGGCGGTGATTTTATGAAAAGAATATTTGCTTTATTGATTTGCTTGCCTTTATCTTTTATATTTTCGGCTTGCGGTGTTTCTTCGTTTGATGACTGCAAGGAGGATAGAGAGAAAGTTGTAGACCTCATACTTGATGAAAGTATTGAAATTGCAGAAAATGGTTTGGTTGCCTTACCAGATGAATTTAAAAACCTTTCAGATACGGGAGAATGTTTAATAGTCGAGTTTCAAGAACAAAGTGCAATATATTTTTTTGAATTTCGTGGAATTTTAGGTGAGTCGAGAGGTTATGTGTATGTTACCGACCAAATCGATTGGAAAGATTACGTCAACGAAGATAAATATACAGGTACACAAGATTGGATAGACATTGAAGAAATTGAAACAAATTGGTATTCTGTTAAAACAGAATAAAATATAATAAAATTATAAGAAAATCCCCAGTTTTCAGGCATATTTCATTCGTGCCACTAAGTTCAAAACTCCCAAAGCATTCAAACCCGAACGATTTACCAATTGGTGAATCGTTCGGGTTTGTTGTTTTCTTAAAAGCTGATTATTTTAAAGCTAAAGAAATTAATTTAAATAAAACTCCTTTAAATCGTCCAGACGAAGCATTGCGGGGGCATTACCGTAGGGTATACCAACATCAACATCTATCCAGGTTCGGGTTTTTAATATTTTGCCTTTACTGCTTTTATCTAACGAAAGGGTGGGTGTATGACCGAATACGGTTATAATATCATCAAAATATTCTTCATCGGGCATTGGCCACGCCCAAAGGAAATCGTCGTTAGAATACTCTGATAGCTTTTTATTTTTACTAAAATTATCAATGCCGGAATGAGTGAGCAAAAAATCGCCGTTTTTAAGGCTTACCGTTTCATAAAGAGGTGCTTCACGCAGATATTCTAAAATATCCTCCACCGTTTCGGGGTCGGTGGCATAAAGCTCACGCAAGGCTTTAAGTGTAACATCCCCGCCGTTTTGGGAATAGTTCATTAAAAGCTCCATTTTTTCTTTAGAAAAACCTGCAATACTATCATTTGTTATTTCATCAAAAACAAAGCTGCAGGAAAGCAGCATTGCCTCGTGATTGCCCAAAATAAGCTGGGCATTAGGCTGTTCTAACAACCATTTTAAAATTTCCACGCCGCCGTCATTTTGTCGGTCAATAACATCGCCAAGAATATATAGCCAGTCGCTATCCTTAAAATCAGCCAAAGCGAGCAGACTTTTTAAATCATCAAGTGCAAGCCCGTGTAAATCCGAAGCTACATACACAGCCATTTTGGTTCCCCCTGTTATATTTCTTTATTATATATTATACCATATTTATTAAAATACTGTCAAATAAAATACCCAAAAGGCGAATTAGTTTATTCCCGCCTTTGGGTAGCAAAATATAATCTATAATATTTTAAACAGTAAAGCATATTCTGAGGAATCCCGCATTGAAACATAATCGTGCTCGGCAACGATAATGTGATCTGAAAAAACTACGCCGATTCCCGAAAGCGCAGAGGCAAGCTTTGAGGTGAACTGTATATCCTGCTTGGATGGAACAGCCGCGCCCCTTGGATGATTATGCGCCAGAATAACCTGAGTTGCGCCAATTTTTGTAACCTTTTCTATAATTTTTCTTGTAGAAAGAGCAACCGAAAGCTCATCCCCCTCTGAAAGCTTGGTGCAGGCTAAAAATCTGTTAGCGTTATCCAAACAAAGCATATATGCCTTTTCAACTCTGGCATCAGTAAGCATACTAACCAAATAGGCAGAGCCGCTTTTTCGGCTAAATATAGGCTTTTCGGCTTTTGCTTTTTTGTTTTGGTAATATCTTGCAACATCTAAAATGGATTTTATATGCACTGCGCTGTACTCACTAATTCCGGGAACCTCCATAAGCTGCTCCACCGAGGCTTCCATCACATCCACAAAGGAGTTGTTAAAATAACTAAGCAAGTTATGAGCAAGCACATTTGTATCCTTACGGGGTATTGTGAAAAACAAAACCAGCTCCAACACCTTATGAGGGTGGGTATCCTCATCAATACCCATTCTGGCAAGCTCCTGCCAGACGCGTTTTCTGTGCCCCTCATGTGGATTTTGTTTTTTCTTATTCGGGGTGGTTTTCTTAACCTCTGCCAATATTCACAACTCCGTTTTCTCTAATTTTTTGATTTTATTTTATGCTACACCAATATCTTTGTCAAGATATTGGCAAAAAGAACAGTAAGCCTTTATCTTCTTAGCTTAAATCCCCATTTGCCTAATTAGGTTCTATTATTGCTCTTTTTTCTTGCTACTCTTGGCATAATATCAACCTTTTGTATTATACCTTTAAGAGTTTTTGTTGTCAATCATAGAACCGTCCCCTGATTGTCCCTAATAGCAATTATTTTAGTCTAATTTGTCGATTTTTTGTATAACTTCGTTAATCCTCTTTAAAATATTTTCTGTTGAAAAAATATCTGCAAAACATTCTGAATATTCAACATCCTTCGGTAATTCAGGGTGTTCTTTTACTTTTTGACAAATGCTTAATATATAATTTTTTATGTGTTCTTGTTCTAAAAATATTTTCGGTATGTCTTCGACAAGCAATTCACATAAAACCATCCTATCAAAAGAGTCCATTTCGGGTTCAATTTTAGGGCATACTTCAATTATTGAATCCACAAATTTATACAAATTAAAATTATTAATATAATCTAGTATACATCTTAAAATCGCAACTTTTGTACCTGAATCTAAATCACCACATACTTTTATTAGTTCTGTTTTAATATCTTCTTCTGCCCATTCTTTTTCCATTTCTTCTGGCACATTATAGCTTTTATATTCTTCAAGAACAAGATCTCGTCCCATATGGAATCCACTTCCACCATGTGTAACAAATATCTCTCGCGCTCTTTCGTACATTTTAACACCTCATTATTTTATTGCTTTCCAAAATCAATCATAGAACCGTCCCCTGCTTGTCCCTTGTCTTCTTTTACCTAGAATTCGATGTTTCTATATTCAGTAAAATCTGCACTTCCGGATATGGCAACTGCGTATTTCCCGTTTGATTTTTTATATGCATACATCAATTGCTCCATATTCCATGGAACCACCTCGCTGGATTTAAGGCTACGGAAAAAATCATATTCCTCACCTTGCCAACCAATTTTTTTAAGGCGACGCTCAATTTCACTTTCGATTTCCGGATATCCCCATTCCTTTTTACCGATAACTTGATTTTTAATGAATTCATAATCATCTTCTGTTAATTCCAATACTATTCCAACAGAATTAATTTTGTTTTCTGCAGGATAACATATAGAGTGACTGCCTTCTAAAAGTTCAATATCCTTAGGCAAATCCAATCCGGTTGTATATTCAACATCAGAAATTACCGTTTGTTTTTTATGTTCCTGAATAAGAGGATTAATTAGATATATGCATAAAAGAATCAAAACCAGCACAACGATAATTATAGTTGTTGTTATAACTACTATTCTTTTTTTCATAAATATCACTCCTCAATTCTTGCAAAATATTCATCTAATTTATTTATTAATATCGTATCTTGATTTAACAATTTATAGTAAGGATTATTGTATTTCCAATAATATAACACCCAACCGTATGGATCGCGCGATACGCCATCGGGTGTAATATCTTCATTAAAATGAGGGTTTAAACTTTCCCAAGCTTTACCACTGTCCTTGCTATATACAACATAACCGTCACAAGCAAGCAGAGGTGCTCCGTTAATATATTTTAAGAAAACAGAAGCCACATTATTTGAAGCATACTCCACTACACCGGTATTACACCCCAACAAAAGCATCCCTTTCATATTTTTGTTTTTATTTTTCAATTTGAATTCCAATGTATCAGTATTGATGACAAAATAGTCCTGTTCTTTATCGCCTTCGATTCTTTTAGGAGCACCATGAGTATTTATAACTACATAGTCAACTGAAGCTGTATAGTTATTACATATTCCAATCTCATCCCACGCCTCAAAGAATTCATCACTAGTTTTAATCAATTTGACAATAACACGACTTTTCTCACCGTTATAATATTTTTCAGCGAGTCTTTCTTGGATATCCTTTGCTTCATTCTTCCAAATTTTCAAACTAATAACATAGCTCACATTGTTTTTAACCGTAAGGTTATATTCTGCTTTGACTTCGGGATTTCGTTTAGAAGAAACGATTATTTTAGTGGTGCCAGGGTTTTGGGCTGTTATTATTCCATCATCACTAACATCGGCAACATCTGTGTTTATCGATTCCCAAACAAAGTTAGTAGAAGAATCAGCTGGTGGGGAAGACAGGGGACGGTTCTATGTCATTGCTATATTTTGAGCCATTTTTCAACCAATCCCTTCCCGGTGCCGGTCAATCGGCTTATTTGCCTTACAGCCTTTTAATACATCCAAGAACTTTTCGTAATCCTCCGCTTTCTCAAAAATTTGTTGCTTGTTGATTCCACGAAGCATTATATGGTAGGTTCCTTTGTCGCTCTTTTTTCTTGCTCCTCTTGGCGTAGTATCAACTTTTTTTTGTTATAACTTGAAGGGTTTTGTTTGTCAATCACAAAACCGTCCCCTGACTTTTTATTGTTTTTGTTTGATTGGCACATTAGATTAACTGATAACTTTTGCAGAGCCATCGGATTGGACCTCTAATGTTCCATTTTGAAGTTCATAATTGTTAGCAATACCATCAAAAATAACAATATAATCATCCGAATTATCTTCTTTCATGAAAAAGATATATCTGTTCATAGTATGATCAACTGTTATCATCGGTGACGCATAATTTACATATATAAAATACTCTTTATTTGAATAATCACCCACAACTTCTTTTATGTTATCTTCATTAAAATCAAAAAGATAATATAAACTTTCCGTACAATCCTTCCATCTATTTTCAGCAGCATTTAACTGTTTTAAAATGCTATCAATATTTTTTTGGTTGTAATGAGTAACTAATTTATTTATGCTAACACCGAAGTTGGTATAAGCATACTCATATTTATTATAAACTTCATAGTCAAACCTTATTTTTCCGCCGGATTTAAAAGAAGTCGTATTCGGTAATGTTATTTCATAAATTTTTTCCACGCATTTTATGAATTCAGATTTAGATAAATCGGTTACATTTTCCGGCGGCATTCTTTCTATAAGGTCATAACCCTCTTCCCAAAGTTGAACGCTTTCATACTTGGTTTTGGGTTTATATATTTTTTGAGTAACTGAAGACACGTCGGAAGTTGTTTTTGCAATAAATTCAGACGTTATGATTGATGTATTATCTTCAACTCTACAAGCCGAAAAACTAAGTAGCATAATTAAAACAATAATTAATGAAAAAAGTTTTTTTATTTGCATAAACATAAAACCTTTCTAGGATATTACCTTATAAATTTCACGACTTTAAAAGACAGGGGACGGTTCTGTGATTTTGCTGTATTTTGAGCCATTTTTCAAACCGTCCGTAAAGTAATTGTAAGCTAGTAATCGGTAAACTAAAAGCTTATTACCTTTTACTTCTTACTTCAACTCTCCGTCTCGCGATTGATCTGGTCGATTAGTCAATACCCATAATCATTAACTTCAGAAGCATCCCAGCATTCTTCGCCCGGTGGCGGCTCGGATAACCTTGCATACAATGTGTATGTTTTACCCCCATCGGATGAAAAGAAAATAATTAATTTTGCAAAAGTATTAGTTCCGTAGCTATTTGTAACGGTAATATTATAATAAGTATCATAATCATTGCCATCCCAACCCAATTCTTTTATTCGGAGCTTTTGTACATTTCTTCTCATTTCATTTGCTATTTCTTTTTTCCATTTAATACCGTTTAAATCAAGCTGTTTTTTTATATTAATATAATCTTTTTTTAAAAGCTTCATATTAATATGAACGCCTAAACTTTCGTTTTCATATTTACAGATTTCGGCACCTTCCAATATTTCTACAGAATTAGGAAGTTCAACCTTTGCCAATCTTTCAAATTCTGAAACAACTTTTTTCTCGTTTATCTTGGTAAACACAACATACACTATCCCTATAATAAGCGCAACCAACAACAGCACACATATTACAATAATAATTCTTTTTTTCATTTATACTCCCCCTAAAATTACTCTAAATACTTAGGTACATTTATAATAGATAATTTTTTAAAACCAAGTTCTTTGTGTTTTAGTTCTCCTTTTTCCCAATAATAACGAATCCAGCCATATGGTTCACGAATTTCAAGTCTTAGATTCTTAAAAGCTTCATCATTTACACACTCATATTTTGAATTGCCAAGAATTTCAACCGTTCCGTCTGCAGCAATAACAGGAGCGTTTTTGACAGCATTAGCAAATACTGTAGCAATATTATCATAATGATAATCTAAATGGCCTGCGTTGCAACCGAATAAAGCCAATCCTTTCATTTCTTTTTCCGCCAGTTTCTTTGCACCCTTTAAATCCTCTCGCGTTAAAGTGAAAATACTAGCACTTGGAAAAGGTGCACCACCAATTTCGAATGGCGAAGCATGTATATGTAAAAGCACAAAATCCACTTCTGCTTTATATCCGTTAAATTCACCGATAGAATTCCAAGCATCAAAAAAGTCCTTCTCTGTTATAATTCTTTTATGTTCAATTCTTGTTGTATCGCCACCATAGTATGAATCTGCTAATGCCTGTATATCGTCTGACATATACTTATCCCAAATAGATAAATTCATAACATAACTCACATTATTTTTAACCGTAAGGTTATATTCTGCTTTGACTTCGGGATTTCGTTTAGAAGAAACGATTATTTTAGTGGTGCCGGGATTTTTAGCTGTTATTGTTCCGTCGTCACTAACATATGCAATATTAGGGTTTTCGGGTTCCCAAACAAAATTTGTTGATGAATTTGATGGAGTAACGGTTGGACTTAATTTCTTTTGTTTGCTTGAATATAATGTTCCGCTCGTTTCACTTAATCTTATACTTGTAGGTGCCGACAAATCAACTTCAAAATACACTGTATCAATAGCATACTCGTACTTCTTGGATTTGGCTGAAATAATAACCTCACCGAGAGCGTGTGCGGTTACAAGACCGTTTGAATCAACAGTTGCAACAGAAGGGGTATCGCTGATCCACTCAACCTCTTGACTTGCATTTTCGCCTGCAACAACTTCCGCGGTTAGCTGCTTTGTTTCACCAACGGTAAGTATTTCTTTATCATCCCCGCCATCGCCGCTGATAAACAGATTAGCATTGGAAACATATAATGTAAAGCTATCCGTAATTTCTGAATAGTCGCCATATTTAACTTTTATCGAAATAGTAACACTACCAACAGATTTAGCTTCAATCTTTCCGGTTTGCTCATTAATTTCTGCAATTGATTTATTGCTTGAATACCACTTGACCGAAACATTAGTTGTGGGTTTACTATCATAACTTAATGTGTGCGTTCCGTTTTTATAAATGGTATCATTAGTTGGCTTATTTTCTATAGTGGCGAAAGGCTTTTTAACGTTAATTGTATAAGGGGTGGTGGCAGGCAAGCCATCAATTTTTGCACCTATTTTAATGGTTCCCGCCTTTAATACACGCAATTTCATATTGCCTTTTTCAATTGGTCCTATAAAATCAACGCTATCCGCACCGCCGGTGTGCACATACCATTCTACATTATTGTAGTATGCATTTGAAGGGGTAGTATTTACATTAAGTACACCGTTATCCCATATATATGCCTCATGGTCTGCAAACGACGAATAATTTTGATGATTAACTATTTCGAAGCTTTCTACAGGTACTAAATCAACATCCAGCCAAAAGCCGTCTTGAGCGCTGTTTACGGGGTCGGGTGATTCTGCACCTATCCAAACCGAGCCTTCACTTTTACCTGTTAAAACAACTCTGCCTTTTACATAGTCATAATAAATCTCTGCAATAGTTTCATCACTCGATGACCATTCGGCTTCACAAAAGGCATTTCCCGGTAGGTTTTTGGCGGCAAGACTTTCATATACATCACCAACTGATATACTGTTATTTTGTGGCTTATTTACTATATAAAGTCCTTCAAGTATATGTAACCTAATGGTTTCCAAAACTATGCCGTTGTAGCTTGCCTCAATTGTTACTTCGCCTAAATCGGTAGCGGTTATTGAGTTGTTATTATTAATTTGAACTGCACCTGTACCATAGGCGTATAAATGTACATCATTATTATTGGTAATGGTATATGTTTCACCGCAGGTTATTAAATAATCTTGTGGATAATTCCATTCTACAGGGTCTATAACAGTAATAGTGTATTCATACAGATCTACACCTTCACATATGTTAGTGCCAATATAGATTTTAGTTGTTCCTGATTTCAGCGCAGTAATTACACCGTTATCATCAGCGGATATAACGGTTGGGTCTTCAATATCTACTATATATTCATTTGCGTTTGTTATTAGCTGATGTGTATTGCCGGAAACAAGAAAATCCAGAAATGGTTTGTTAAGATCGTAGGTGTATTCAGGCACTGTTATTTCTATTGTATCGGTTAAGCCGTAATACTCAACAGTTATATGTGCGGTACCACTGCCAACGGCGGTTATTATACCGTATATTGGATCTACCGTTAAAACATCGGGGTTATCTGATTGCCAACACATTTCCAGCCACGCTGTATGATACTCAGAAGCATTATCAGGTGAAATTTCGGCGCGTAAATAAAACTCTTCACCACACCGCAATATACCATCGGTTGGATATTGTATTATTTCTATACCCGTTGCCTCTATATAATACACTGTAAGAGTAAAGCTGTCAAGCGCCGCACCGCCGTTGGGTCGGCTTACTGTGATAACGGTGGTTCCTATAGAGTGTGGTTGAAGGGTGCCATCTTCGTCAACCGTTGCAATTGCAGGATTACTTGATGACCAATCAAAAAATTCTGCATATCTACCAATGAAGGCAGGATCATCTTCTATAGCGCTATGGTTATCAGCCGTTATTTCTAGGTCTAAACGGTGACTTTTATAAATATCTATAGAATTGTTTTCAGGTAAATTTACAATTTCTGCAGACTGTATAGGCACAACGGTAATTGTTGCAGTTGCTTTAACTTCCGGAGCTTCTTTTGCAAAAGCCGTTATAACTGCAGTACCAACAGAATTTGCTGTTATTATTCCGTTTTCGGAAACGGAGGCAATTTCGGGATTGTTAGAATGATATTCTACCTCGGCACTTATGCTATTACCTTGATAAATAGTAATTGCACTTAAATAATATTGTTCGTGTTCAAATAAACATTGATTTTCAGAAATCAACAAATCAATTTCATTGGGTATATGTCCCCCTACTGTAAGTGCAAAGGAATCACTGTATTCACCGGAAACGGCTGAAATTGTTGTGGTTCCAATCTCTTTTGCTGTAACATCACCCGTTAAAGGGTCAATTACTGCAATATCAGGATTATCAGAGTTCCAAACAACATTAGATATAATATCAGCTTTATCACTGGCGTTTTCGGGGGTTGTTGTTATTGTTAGGCTTAAGGCTTTACCAATAGAAATTTTATCATTCTCGGGTCTACCTACAATCTCAATACCGGTTACAGGTACGAACTCGGTATAGGTAAGTGAAAGATATGGAGCTGTGCCTGTGGTAGAGCGGGAAGAATGGAAAACAAGGTTATCGTTCCACTGTGATGCCTCCAAATGGGCGGCGAGCTTTATGCCGAAGTTTGTTTCGGGGGAATCATACCATTTTTCTACAAGGTGGGCGATTTCAAAGCCGACACCTACTCCGTTATCCGCGCCGCCTCGCGCTACGCTTGCAGTTGCGGTAGAATAACCAACATCTGCGGGGGCATTGTTAAAGGTTAGGCGCTCGGCTACCTTACCTGTTTGGTGGTTTTTCCAATCCTCAGTAAGCTCATAAACGCCAAGCTCCATTTCCTGCCAATTGCCTGTGGTGGCTTTGGGGGTGAGCATTAAATAGGCTGAGTCTATGCGGTAATCCTCATAGGGGATTTGGGGTAAATCGGTAAACTTTAAGTAGGTCTGCCAATAATCATTAGGGGCAATCCAGGCGGTGGTGCCAACCTTTAGCTGCTGCTCATAGCCTGTATAGGAATCTTTATAGCCTTCACCCGAAAAGGTATAGGAATCCTGTATGCCGCTGTTTACGGTTACGGTGGGGTCAAGGGTTACGGGGTATGCGCGTTCCTTGGCTTTAAGCCATTCATAGCCGGGCTTATATGTTAAAAGGTATTTGCCATCTTTGTTTTCAAGAGTTGTTACAATATCATAGGAATATTCATCATTAGAATCAAACATATGTGGTGCAGGCATTGAGAAAACGGGCTCTGCGCCCTCAGTTTTTGCACCCTCAAAAAAATCTATACTGTTATCTCCGTTCAAAACGGCGGTAAGACCGTCGGCGGTTATTTCATAGCTGTATGTAGCCTTTTTATTGGGGGCTTTTTGTAAAATTATGCTTTCTTTAACCTCATTTGGGGTAACATCATAGCGAAGGTTAGTGTTTGAGTATGCTTCGGTGTATTCCAAAGCGGAAAGCTGGTTATTGTCAGCCTCAAAAAGCTCGCCCGCAGTCATTCTTTTGCGCTGGTCTTTGGTTAGCTTTTCAGCCTTTTGCTTTTTATCATTGTTCTTTTTGCCCTTGGATTTTTTGTTTTCCAAAAGCTTAATGGAGATTTTATTATCACCATTTTCAATTTCCACCTCGGAGCCGCTTTCAAGCTGGGTAGGAAGATTAACCTTAAATTTACCTTTTTTATTTTGATAGACCTCTTTACCGTCATCATTTTCGGTGATTTCAAGGGTGGAGTCAATTTCAATCCACTCACCGTCATCATTAAAATGGATTGGGTTAGCAGATACAACAGCCTCCAGAGTACCGTCAGATTTTAAATAGGTTTTGCTGAACTCGGTGCGATACTGCTCTAATTCCTCAACAACGGTTATTAGCTTGCTTTCTTCAATTGCCTGCTCGGCAAGGGCAATAATGCCATCCATAGGCAGGGATGTGAAAATAAGCGCAAAAATAAGTATAAACGCTATGCTACGCAATAAAAGCTTTGATTTTTTAAAAACACGGGATAGTTTTGTTTTATATTTGAAATTTTGCATAATAAATTTCTCCTTATTTTGGGGGTAAGCGGTATGTGGTGAAAAGACCACATACCGCTATGATAGAAGACATAGAACAGTCCCCTGTCTTTTTCACCTTTTTGCTCAAGACATAGAACTGTCCCCCTGTCTTGTTCGAGCGTAGCGTTAAGGGTTAATTAAGTAACCCTTAACGCAAATTTCTATGGTAGAAGTGCTTAAAATGTTATTTTTTCAGTGGTTTCTAAATGTTTCCTCTAATTATCTCTCATATATTTGCCTTGAAATAATTTAATATTTCTTGCTTTGATTGATTTTTAAATTCTTCGAATTTTTTTGAGGTTTCTTCTGTTGGTATGTTAGTTAAGTTTAAAACAAATTCCTCACCGGAGCTGCCTTGTGTTT
>JAGAOS010000012.1 GCA_017623575.1 Clostridia bacterium | reverse complement strand
GGCTCTATAATAAATGTTGGGGTAACCAAATAGAGCTTACAAGAAAAAAATTAAAAAAGTAGAGCATATTTGGCAAAAATCCGTTAAAATGGAAATGACTAGTAACCATGAACGGAGGACCAAATATGCTCTACAAACATTTTACAGAAAAACTTCTCGGATTGCAAGGGGTAAATATAACAAATGTTGAGGAAAAAGAAGGAATTTTAAAAATATTCATAAAAATGGATAGAAAAAAGCACAACTGTATCTGTTGCGGTACCGCAACAGATACAGTACACGATTATCGTGAGCAAGAAATAAAAGATATATCAATTTCGGGTAAACAAACTATTCTTGTTCTTAAAAAGCGCAGATACCGATGTCCAAACTGTGGTAAACGCTTTTTTGAGAAAACAGAATTTCTCCCAAAATACAATAGAAATACCACTCGTCTGGTTGCACATATAATAGATAAGCTTCGCGATGAACGCTCCTTTACCAGCGTGGCCAGAGAGGTTAACCTCTCTGTGTCTACAATAATTAGAATATTTGATGCCGTATCTTATCCTAAACCTGAATTGCCTGAAACCTTATCTATTGACGAATTTAAAGGAAACACATGGGGAGAAAAATACCAATGTATATTAACAGATCCAAAAAACAAGGTGGTTTTAGATATACTGCCGGAGCGTTACAAACCTTATTTAAACCGCTATTTTAAAGGTTTTTCTAAAAAACAAAGAGATAAGGTTAAGTATTTCGTTAGCGATATGTGGCGAACCTATACAGATATTTCAGATATATGGTTTAAAAATGCAACTCAGATAATAGATAAATATCATTGGATAAGGCAAGCGATATGGTCATTTGAAAAGATTAGAAAAGAAGAGCAATCCAAATTAAGCCCCGAACTCAGAAAATATTTTAAAAGGTCAAAGTCCTTGCTTATTAAAAGATTTGGTTCACTTAAAGAAGAACAAAAACAACAAGTAAATGTTATGCTTTATTACTCAGTAAACATTAGCAGAGCTTATTTTTACAAAGAAAAGTTTTTGGAATTGTTAAGCCTCAAAGACCTTAAAACAGCACAAAAAGCCCTAGCAGAGTGGATTGAATATACTGAAAATTGTGGTTTATTGCCCTTTGAAAAATGTGCAGAAACAATGCGAAATTGGTACAAAGGGATTGTTAATTCTTTTTCCATCAGTGTTACGAATGGATTTACAGAAGGTTGTAACAACAAGATTAAAGTTTTGAAAAGAAATGCATACGGATACCGTAATTTCAAACGATTTAGAAACCGTATTTTACATATATTTTCCCATCAACAACTACATAACAAACAAGCAGCCGCTTGATTGCGACTGCTTGAATAAATTTTTCCGTTTTAACTCTTTACCCCAACTATTGACAAAGAGCCGTTTTAAACCACAAAACTTGTACTGTTTATTTTTAAAACACCTTTTTAATTTCTCTTATATCTTTGTTTTCTTTAATAGCTTTTGCTATTGCAGTTGCAGCGCCCTCGCCCATTGCAACACAATCACCTGTAACACGATATGATGCATGGGCATAAAAATCACCGGAAATACATCTACCAACAGTTAAAAGTCCGTTAACGCCTTTTGGAAGCAACGCGCGAAGAGGTATTTGATAAGGCACAACACTTTTGCAGGATTGCGCAAAGTTGTCATCATGGATATCAACATTAAAGCTTACCTTAAAGCCTAAGTTATCCTCAAACTCGGCGCCGCTTACAAGGTCGTTAACCGTTATATAATAATCTCCTAAAATATGACGCGTTTCTCTAACTCCGATTTGCGGCGCGGTCATAATTAAATCTGAATCCTTAAACTCAGGTATATACTTTTTAAAGAAATTAAAGGTTTCATAAACCTTGTCACGACCCTCTAGCTCAGCTTCAGAAAGCTCAAATGGGTCGGTTCCGTTTTTGTTTCTGATATGAACCAACTGTACTACTGCATAACCATCAAGCGGCAACCAGATAACATAAGGCTTATCAAAATCAATATTGTAACCTGTATTATAAGTGTCACAAGCCTTTTTCATAAGCTCGTAAAGCTCATCCGGCTCACTTTGGCGGAATTTAGGATTAGAAATTAAAAACATAGTTGTCATTGCTTGGGCAGAGCCATCCTTTTCATTACCGAATATGTAGTCTGCTCCTGCCGCAACAGAAACATCACCATCACCGGTAGCATCTACAACATATTTTGCCTTAAATGCCATTCTACCGCCTTTATTTTGCACAATAACGCCTGTAACTCTGCCATCTTCTTTAATAACATCCGAAAAATATGTATGAAAAAGTATTTTCACACCCGCCTCACGCATTTTGGTATCAAGCATATTTTTCATAGCTTCAAAATTGTATGACTTACCCCAAAAAGCACCAAAATTACCGTGAAGCGCCAATTCGGTTGTAATTTCTTTAACCAGACCATCTTTGTTGGCATAATCAAAAAACGGATTAACTAAGGAGGCGGTCCAGGTGCCGCCAAAAAATCCGTAGCGTTCAATAATCAGGGTTTTAAGTCCCTTTCTGCCTGCGGTTATTGCTGTTCCAATACCCGCGGGTCCTCCACCGACAACTATTACATCGTAACTGTCTACCACCTTTGTGGTAAAGCTTTCTTTAATATATTCCATTTTAAAAAACCACCTAAACAGAGCGTTTTACAACGCACTTATCGGGCGCACTGTAAAGTGCGCCCAATTAAATTATATCAACATAAAGCCTAAGAGTCAATATTAAGCCTTAACCGTTGTGTAAATTGCAAGACCTCCCGAGGGCAATAAATCAACTAATTTTTCCTCAACATTTTTATAAGCACGGTCTGCGGGAATAATTTGTGTTGTTCCATTAGCCTTGCAGGTAGCAGGATCATAAAGGTGACGGTAAAGATTTTTTCCGCCAAGGCTCTTTTCAAAGTTAAGCTCAAATCCCTGAGGACCACCTGAATATGCGTTTACAACAATTATTGTAACATCACCTTTATCATTAGTAGCATATGCATAATAAAGTCCAAAAAGCTTATCATATTCAACCGCATAAACAGTATCGGTAGTAGATAGAAATTTAGAAAGTAATGCAAAAGCATAATACTGGGTTGTAGGAACGGTGGTAAAGTTAAGTCCTAAAGCCAGACCGCACATTTGAATACCATCGGTAAACTCTCCACCGCTCTGCGTATTATTAGGCCATTGCTGACTATAAAGGGTCCACATCATTGAATTTTCAATACCAAATTCCATTATAGCGGTAGCACAAACACCAAGCTGAGTACCTCTCCAAGGGCTTTCTCTATGAAGCTGAGAATAACCCGCTTCACCAACATTCCATTCATCTATCCAGAAGGGCTTTGTTGAGCCGCACTCATTACGAAGCTGATCAAGTAAATAATCCTGATATGTTGCCTGCATAAAATCGTAACAGGTGTCCTGAGTAGCATCATTAGGTTTGACATAGTTATGTGAAGAATAAACATCCAAATACTCATCGCCGCCGCGCTCTGCAACATATTTCATAAAATCGCCGGCGCCACCTCTATATTCATATGCGGTTGCCTGATTAGGACCAACTAAAATATACTCATCTCTAAGTCCCATTTCTTTAAGAGATTTATCAAGTGTTTTGGCAGCTTCAATCCACTTATTCCACATATCAATGCGATATGCGTCATCCTTACCATCTCCGCGGTTCTTGGCATTTGTATCATTCCAATCAATTTTGCCAGGCTCGGTAAAGAGAATAAGTGTATTTATGTTTGTAAGACCGTGAGAACGGAAGTTGAGAATAGATTTTTCCATCCACACCTTCCAATTATTCAAGGTTGCATTCCAATTGCCGTGAACATAAAGTTCTTTTGAAGGGATAGATGATGAATCATCAACCAAAGCGTGATGGCTCCAACCGGTTGTAACACTGATATCAATATTGCGCTTTTTAAGCTCTAAACCTGCTTTATAAAATGCCTTGATATATTCAGTATTTTCAAAATCAAAATCCTTCTTTTCGGCATCATAGGTCATATAGGTATTCCAATCACTACGAATAAGGTCAATACCTATTGTCTGCATACGGTTAAACTGCTCCTGTGCCTGTTCTTCAGTATATTCATTCTGCTTATTTTTATAGGGCATATATTCATACATCTGATGAACTATAGAACCAAAACCACGATAGGTGGTCATAATGGGAGCAGAACCGTTTTTTACGGTTGCGTTATCAATATAAACATCCTCAGTTACTTCATCTTCATCGAAAATGTCATCGGAAACATCCTCATCCCAATTATCATCCTCTATTGTTTCCTCACTTGAAACCTCTTCTTCAGAAGAAGGGTTTTCTTCGGAAGAGGTAATCTCAGATGAGGTTGAAGAATCCAGGTTAGACGATGGATTTTCTTCATCCTTTTTGGTGCTACAAGCCGCAAAGGCCGAAATTGTTATAGCCAAACAAAGTACTAAGAGCAAAGTATTTCTTATAAACTTAGTCATTACAGATTACCTCCTTTTTTATTTTTATCGGTTCGCTTGGCGGTAAACACCATAACCAAAGCGCAAGGAAGCATAATTAATACTACAGCTAAAATATTGCGTTCAGAATAATCACCTGTATTTGCATTTTCGCTATAATTATCGTCTGCTCCACCGTTCAATGATGGTTCATTTACAGCACCGTCAACGGTTGTACCGTCAGCTAATTTGTAAAACATTGTAGGGCTGTACCAAACGGGATTTTCGTAATCAAAGCTATTATCTGTGTAAACATTGGGGTTAGTATTATGGGTTGCATAACCAAGCTTTGTAACGGTAATTTCATCAATATCCAGAGTGTTACTTCCACCTGCAATTTTAATATTTACCTTTGCAATACCTGTAGGATTATCTGAAACATACAAGTGCGCACCCATACGCTGCCATTTACCTGTGGCTTCAGGTTTAAACACTGCTGTATTAGATACAACCCCAAGGGCATCTCCCCAAGGATTACCATTTTTATCTACTATACTTACAGATGCAGTACCCGCTTTGCTTGTTCTTAAATTAAAAGCTACAACATAAGTGGCGCCTGTGCGAACCTCAAAAGAATAAGTTTTGCTGTTGTTGCCGGAAACAGAAAGGTAATTAGTGCCTTTCTTACCGGAATTTTTAATGCTCCAACCGGCGGGAAGCTCGCTTCCCCAGTTGTCATTTGAAAGCTCTTCTTCAAAAGAAGAGTTCTTAACTGCATTAAAGAAGTCTTCACCGTAAAGAATATCTGATTCAAAGTCTACAATACCATCAACATATTTTGCAACTTCAAATTTCTTGATGTGCAAATCAGACTTACAGTAAGGTGTACCGATAACAGCATTGGCAATAACCGTATCGGGAGAATTATTGGAATAGATGTATGTATATGTTCCCCACTTGATAACACAATGAAAACGGTTGTTGGCTTCACAGTCACACTGATCTACTAAGGAAGAAGTGTAAGAATAAGGGTCTTTTACCAAAGCTCCACTTTGAAGTACATTGGGAGAATCATACTCAGATACACCAAACCTAAAGAATCCAAGATCATGAATACCATAACTTTTCTCTTTGATGTCAGGTACTCTGGTTGTTACACGAATCATATAGGTTGAATAGGGCTCTAGCTCAATAGGCTGATAAAGCATATCGCTCTCACCCAATTTAACAAAGCTTTCACCATTTTGGGTAACATATTCAATGGTATTTGTTGCGCTGGCAATATTATTCATACCCCAACCGCTTAAATCACCTGTAGCAAAATCCGCATTATCCATCATTTGATTTGCTTCGGGATTATTGGCATCCAGAAAACGGGCATAAAGCAGATCATTGCTTGTAACGGTATGGGTGTATTCGGGAACATCTGAAACCAAAATGCCGTTAACATACCATCCACCAAAAACAGAGCCGGAATTAGGCGTTGCTTTAACTGTCACCGATTCACCGGGGGAAACCACACCGGTTTTAGAGCTTGTAACCTTACCCGAGCCACCATGACTTACCGCCGCAACAGAAACACCTGTAGCATCTTTCTTTAAAACAATGGAAACATTGTCTATGGAATAATTAGAAACACCTTGACCGTTATAAGCGCCGATTACAAACCAAGTTTCCATATCAGCAACGGGCGTAAAGGTATAGGAAAGATTGTTCCAAGCATTTTTATCATCGCTTTTGATCATACCTGCGAGACTCATATAAATATTACCCGATGTATTAGGACCTTCAAAGTTTGCATTACCAAGACCCTTGGTAGAATCCTTAATAAATCCGCTACGATAGAAGGAATCATACTCCTTAGGAATAGCATAAAAATCATCAAACTTAAAATCAAAGCTTATAAGGTACTCTTCATTAGCTTTAAGACTTACCTTCTGCATAAAGGCAACTGCGCCCCTACCTGTTGTTTTGGCAACAGCACTACCGGTTGCATCATCAACAACCACAGAAGCCTTAGAACCACCCTCGGTTAAAACAACATTCCAACCTGCGGTAGAGTTAGTATCAAACTTACCATTTTTAATAATTGCATCGTCGTCATCCAAATCAAGCTCAAACTTTGCTTTAATCTCTACAGATTCCGTAACGACAAAAGAGTAGGATGCATCAGCAGAAACAAGCTCATTGCCCTTGTACCAACCGGCGAAAATATAACCTGCGTCAGCAGTAGCAATTACGGTAGCGGTAGAGCCAAGCACCTGATTTCCAATAGGATAGGTTACCTTACCACCGCCATCAGTAGCGGCAATAACGCTTATGTAACCCTCAGAACTAAAGAGTGCAACATTATCAATTGAAAAATCGCCCTCAAAGCTACCCTGCGAATTGCCACCAAAAGCTATCTGATAAATACCATCTGCATCGGCAGTAAATTTTACAACATAACGCTGCCATTCTTCAGAATAATCTAAATACTTAATTAAATCAGAGCCTAAGTTAATTGACTCCTGACCTTTTTTAATGCTAAGTACAAAAAGATTAGCTACTGTAGATTTAGCATCAAACTCAAGAATATAATCACCTGCCGTAAGCTCAACATATTGACCGAACGCACGGATATATTTATTGGAATCTTTAGTAGCACCACTTGTGATATAGCGTGTACCGTTTCTATCAACACTGTCAAATGAGGTGAAATCTTTAGTTTCGGTTGCTTCCATTCTGGCAACACCCGAATAGATTTTGCCCCACTTGCCTACAACGGCATTTAAAGAAACATCTGAAATTTTATCGGTTGTAAAGGGCTGTTCAAAATCGCCGTTTACTATGTAATTGGGGTTTTTATCCTTATAAACCTCTAAAACAACATTATCAATGGAGAAATCGCCTGCGCCTTTACCTTGGGTATTACCGCCAAAAGCAATTTGATATAAACTAGCTGAATCTACAGTAAATCTTATAGAATACTGTTTCCAACTATCAGACTGCTCAAGATACTTAAGTGTATCGCTTGAAAGATTTATAGATTCCTGTCCCTTTTTGATGCTTACAACAAATGTATCAGAAACTGTTGACTTAGCATCAAAAGAAAGAACATATTCCCCTGCAGGGAGATTTGTGTACTGACCAAAGGCTCGGATGTACTGATTGGAATCTTTGGTAGCTCCGCTTGTGATATAGCGTGTACCGTTTTTCTCAGCACTGTCTGCTGAAGTAAAATCTTTAGTTTCGGTTGCTTCCATTCTGGCAACGCCTGAATAGATTTTACCCCACTTACCTACAACAGCAGGTATAGATACATTTGAAATTGTATCGGTTGTAAAGGGCTTTTCAAAATCACCGTTTACAATATAATTTGAAATAGGAGCGGTGCTTTTGAATTTAGCTACAAGAGATATATTTGCATTTGCAATATAGCTATATTCGGCATCGGCAGAAACCAAGGTATCGCCATCATACCACCCCAAAAATTCATAGCCTTCTTCAGCTTTAGCGGTAAGCTTAACGGTTTTACCAAACAAAACCTTTGCTGTGCCTTCAGCAGTACCGCCCGCCTCAGCAACAGCGGTAACTGTAACTATATCGGCGGTTTTGCAAAGCACCCAATTATCAAGCTCAAAATCAGCTAAGCCTTCATGATTATAGGAGCCAATTACAGCCCATACCGACATATCGCTTGCAGGAGTAAAGGTAAAGGAATGATTTTTCCAGGTTGTAGGAGCGCTTTTTTGACTTGTGTATATGCTATAGTATTTATTGCCTGTGGCATTTGGACCAACAAATATACTTCCGCCCAGCGCACCAACAGAATTTACAAAACCTGCACGGTAAAAGCTATCTACAGATGCCGGAACATTATCTGTAACAAAGCGGAAATCAAAGGACATTGTATAGCTTACTCCCGCTTTTAAATTAACCTTTTTAAAAAGCGAATGACCTGCCTTACCCGAAACTGCGTAATCATCGCCAATAGCAACGAAGGTGAATTCTTCATTTTTATTGTTGCCATTTTTGTAAACTTCAAAATCGTTTAAATTCTGCACTGCAAAATTACCGTTTACTATCATATTGGGATTATAGGTACTAACCTTGAATTTTGCGGTAAGCTCAACAGCAGAATTTGCTGTAAATGTATAGCTTGCTTCGGTTGAAAGCTTTTCGCTGCCTGCATTATACCAGCCTTCAAACTCATATCCTACAGACGGAATAGCATTAACGGTTACATTATCTCCCTTAAAGGTTTTAAAAGAGTTAGTAACAGAACCGCCTTCACCTGCAACAGTAGTTATATTTACAAGCTCTGAAGTTTTTGCAAGAAAAACATTATCTACAAAATAGTTTGCCTTACCATCACCATTATATGAACCAACAACAAAATAAGTAGTTATATCTGCGGTGGGAGTGTATGTAAAGGTATGTGACTTCCAGTTTGTTGAATCATTTCTTTGATTAGGAAAAACAGAATAATACTTATTACCGCTGGTATAAGGACCTACAAAATTGGCATTACCCAATGCAGAAACAGAAGCTGCAAAGCCCACACGATAAAAGCTATCATAGGTTGAGGGAACGGCGGCGTTAGTATCAAATTTAAAATCGAAACCAACAGTGTAAGAAACGCCTGCCTCGAGCGTTACTTGCTTGAACATAGAAAGACCGGGAACCGATTTTAAAACGCTGTTCTCCCCATCTTTTACTACTTCAAAAGCGGCAGAAGCATTTCCGGTATTATTAAATACCTGCCAGCCTGAGAATCCGTTTTCAAATTTACCATCGGCAACAAGATTCACACTATCAGCCGATGCAGAAAAGGAAAACAGAGAAACCAAAGAAGTTACAATCAATAATATTGAAAGTAAAACCGCTAATGATTTTTTGTACATTTACTGCACACTCCTTTAAATATATTACAATTGTATAATATAACAAAAAAGACACATAAGTCAAGAAACATTTACTGTAAAAACTATCAAAAAACAGGGGCAAATGTTTATTTTTGACATAAATTTATAAAAAATCCGCCAAAAAAGCCGTTGTTCAAGCATAAAAACGACAATTTGGGCGGATAATAAAATGTTTAAAAAAGACATATGGTTTTAACGAATTGAAACTGATGGTTCAAATAGCAGAATAGCTTGCGCTTGCAATAAGAGCAACTATATCTTTTTTATCTTCAATTTTCTTGTTGTATAAATAATCAGGCATATCATCCCAAGACTCAGTAAAAAGCTATTTCGCATCCAGTATTGTCCATATAAGAAGATTTTTTAAAGCCTTTATAATAAACCGAAACGGTATAGCTATCATCAAAACTCTCTTTTGCAAGTAAAATAAATAAGATGAAAAGCAACTCCCCGAAGACGCCCTCAATGGTTTTTACTTTTTTCTTCCGATATAAAGCGGGATTGTATAACTTTCCATAAATATTGGTGGGCAGTCGGCTCTTTTAAGCTCTCTTACCTCGCCGTTTTGAATCTCTCTTACTGCTATTGGCCAGGTCTGATTTATATTCATACCCGAAGTTCCTGCAAATATGCTAACACTTGATTCGTTGTTAATAATTGCAGGATGTTCCTTACCAAGACCAATAGTGAAAATACCGCCTATAACCTCGGTAGAGCCGCCATTTAGGGTTTCGTAAGCCGTTCCTTCTTCCTCGGTTTTGCAACCCATTACCCACAATAAACCGCCATCGTTAATAACCTCATGCAGTCCTCTTTCGGGGTTAATCTGACGGCAATAAACCTGCTGATTTTTAAAATAGAATATAGGTCTTGTGCGGTCGTATGGGAATTTTTCTTCGCCCGGAAGAGGCTCTGTTCGATTTCCTGCACCGGGGATACCGCCTATTGTACCGCCTGTATTTTCCATAAACACCTTACCGCCGGTAACGGTATTAAAATAAATAGATGCCGTTTGAACATGAACATCACTTAAAATAACTGTTCGTTTTGATGCGTGCTCTAAAAAGGTCATAAAGCCAAAGAATTTTTCAAAGGCGAAAAGATCCTCAATAATAAGAGGCTTGTCGCTATCCCCTACAACCTTAAAGGCGCCTGTATCACGCATTTTGCAAAGTTTTTCACCCGACGCCAAATCGCCGTACATAAAATTGACTCTGCGAACATGCGTGGGAATTTCAATAACATCATTTATTAAATATCTTCCCGAATTAAAATATACCACCGGTTTTCCGCAATTCATAGCGGCGCGAATTGCCTCGGTATCATCGGTAATGCCATCTCCCTTAGCGCCAAAGCTATTGACACTTACCCAATCCTCAGGGGAATCCCAAGGAACTTCAGGCGCATCGACAGCAGGCAGATTAAGGGATTTTGGAATATCCTGTTCAAAAAGCATTTTAGGACCGTGAGAACAGTATTCATCCAGATAATCCTTTACCGATTCATCACGCATAAAGTTCATATCCTTACGCAAAATGTATTCATAGCCCTCAGCCTTAATATTACGCAAAAAACACTGTCCATAATTATAACGGATGGCTGTTTCAAGGGGATTTCCGCCTTTAAGCTCGGCATCTATAAGAGCAACAATACCTATTTTACCATCAATTTTAAGTGCAGGGACTTCATTTTCGCTTTTTAAATCACGAATGGCAATAACGGTATTGCCCGCATAAAAGCCAACCCGTTTTTGATGCTTTAGGGTTATATGTTCAAAGGTAGTGTGAAGTACCATAGGTGTAACCTTGATACCGTAATTAAAGCCAATAACCTCTAAATTTTTAACATAGCAAGCCGATATTTTCTCATTAATAACAGAAAAGCCTGTATTACCACGGTATTCAGGGTCTTCAGAAATAATACGCACATTACGCACTGCTCCCGTATTGTTTGCAAAATATCTTACACCTGTAGCACCGGGATTACCCTTACCTACGCTGATTGTAAGGTTTTCTAACATATTTGTCATTGCTATGTTGGAGGATTCACCCTGAATAAAGCTGATAACAGGACGGTCATTGCCATATTCAAAGGCAGGAAGATTATCTTTAAGCTTTATGATAACACCGTCTTTACTTTCACCCATAAATCGAAGGCAACAATTCATTTCTAAATAACGAAGGCTGGAAAGAAAATTACGGAATTCTTCTTTAAAATATGAAATTGTATCACTTACAAGGTATGTACCGTTAGGAAAATAAATTATTTTTGAAGGGGGTAAATTCTCAGGGAAAATTACATTCAGCCTTCCGTCGACCTTTCTTATTTCAAAGGAAATAAGGGCATTAGGGTCATCCATAGCCTCTAATTTGGCTTTGGTTTTAAAAAGCTCGACCTCATAAGCACTAAAAATATCATCAATTATTTGGCGTAATTTTTTAGTGCAATCCTCCGCACCGGTATTATCAACATTATACGGTGGTTTGGTTACATCAATTATTGATGTACATTCCTTAGGGAAGCGATAATTTTCCATTTAACATTTCTCTCCCTTGATTTTATCTTTAATATTGGCAATGAAAACACCTGAGGTTATAAGCAGAAAAGCAACCGCATATTGCCATTTAAAAATATCCTCATTAATTATTAAAAAGCTGAACAGGGCAGAAAACAAAGGCTCTGAAAACTTTATAATAAAAAGATTTGAAAGATTTTCTTTTTTTACAACTGTATACCACACACAGTAGCTAATAATTGAAATAAAAATTATTATAACCAACAATATAAGCTGCGAGGCGTTAGATGGCAAAAACTTCTTTGGGCTACCACCCATCACTACGCCAAAAGCAAGTAAAACGGCACCACCAAAAGCCTGTGATATTCCTGTTGCGGTAATGGGTTCAACATTTGCAAAAACCTTTTTGCCCGCAATGTTAGAAAACACACCGCAAAAGGAAGCGCCTATTATTAAAACATCACCCATTCCAAAGCCGAAACCGCCTGAGCCTATATTAATTGCAATAATTCCGCCAATTCCTAAAACAAGTCCCAAAATCTTTTTAAGGGTTAGTTTATCATCAGGAAAAAACAGGGCGGCGAAGCAAATATAGAATATTGCACCTAACTGCTTTAAAATTGCTGTTTTAGAGCCACCTGTTAAATTTAAGCCTATATACTGAAAAGCATAATGCAATACTATTGCAAAAGCACCCATAACAAGAACCATTCCCCAGTTATTTTTTAGGGGAATATAAGATTTTTTATCCCTGAAATAGGCAAAAATACATATAATAACACCGCAAATTAAAAATCTTAATCCTGCAAAAGTAAGAATATCACCTACGGCATCCATACCTGAACCTATATTAAACAGCTTATAGCCAAGCTTTACAAGAGGAAACAATGCTCCCCACAGCATAATAGCAAGCAGACTATAAAAAACACCTTTATTCTTCATGACTTACAGTCAATACCACCTTACCAATACTTTTACCCTCCTGAAGAAGTGCGTGTGCTGCTTCAGTCTGTTCAATGGGCATAACCTTATAAATTGAAGGTTTGATAGTACCATCCTCAATTTTAGGCCATACATTTTTAACAAGACTTGCCAAAAGCTCCGCTTTAAACTGAGGAGTGCGGTTTCTAAGCATACTGCCAACAAGGTGGAGTCCTTTTGTAAGCAAGGGTCTGAGCAAAACATTGGTTTCAATACCGGCTAAGGTGGAAATTACAATCCAATAGCCGCCTCTTGCCATAAATGGAAGACTTTTGCCAAGCATTTCACCTGAAAGACAATCCATAGATACATTAACAGGATGACCGTTTTCCGCCTCTTTTTCAATCACCAGAGAGGTATCCTGCTTTGTAGAATTTATAATAACATCTGCACCCAAATACTTAATATTTTCTGCAATTTCATCACTTAAAACAGATGTGATAACCCTTGCGCCAAAAGCTTTAGCCATAGGAATTGCAACACTTGCAAGACCGCTTGCGCCTGCAGGGATAAATGCAGTCTGACCCGCTTCTAAATGACCTTCAATAAAAAGATTAAGATAAGAAGTTGCATAGGCTTCAGGAAGTGCCGCCGCCTGCTCTAAGGAAAGACCTTTTGGTACAGGCATTAACATATCATACTTAACGGCAACATATTCAGCATATCCGCCGCCGCCAAGAAGCGCGCAAACCTTATCCCCTATTTTATAATCGCTTTTTGCTTTAGCTTCCTCACCAATTTGGACAACCTCACCTGCGATTTCCAAACCCATCCAAGGTGGACATCCCTCGGGTGAAGGATATTTGCCCTGCCTTTGAAGCAAATCAGCACGATTAACACCAACTGCACGAATTTTAATAAGCAGTTCTTCGGGCTTGATTACGGGATTTTCAACATCAGACCAAATGGGTGTGCCCCCATCATTAACTAACATAGCTTTCATAAAAATTACTCTCCATCCGTTCCTTTAAGTGCTAAAGATCTGCCGCCATCAATAATGTAAGTCTGACCTGTAATAAAGCGGTTTTTCTCACTTGCCAAAAATGAAATTAAATCTGCAATATCGGTAGCGGTACACATCTGATTTAAAAAGTTAGTTCCGTATTTATATTTGTCTGTTAAAAATGTATCCTCAGGGCGGGCAACACAACCGGGCGCAACACATACAACCTGAATGTTGTGGGGACCAAGCTCCTTAGCAAGACCCTTTGTGAGGGACATAATACCACCCTTTGCGGCACCGTAATCTGTACTGCAGCACATACCATTAACACCAACTGTTGAAGCTAGATTTATAATCTTACCACCCTCGCCCTGCTTTATCATAATTCTTGCAGCAGCACGGCTAGACCAGAATGCACCGTAAAGATTAACCTTTAAAACCTTATCAATAACATAATCTTCCTGATTTACCAAATGAGTCCATTTTGCCTGCGGTCCTGCTATACGGGTGCTACCACCTGCGGAGTGAATCATAATATCAAGTCTACCAAAATCCTCAGCGCACTGTTCAATAGCGGCAGTTATATCTTTTGAATCCGCTACATCGGCTACATAGCCTTTGGCTACCCCACCTTCAGCAATGATTTTATCAACTATATTCTGAACATTTTCTTCTCTTATATCACATACGCCTACTGCCACGCCCTCTCTTGCAAGGGTAAGTGCAGTTTCACCGCCTAAATATCCGCCGCCGCCTGTGATAAAAGCTACTCTTTTCTTTTCCATTTTTATCTTCCTTTCAATAATTACATAGATAATTTTTCAACACCGTCTAAAACCTGTTTAATGGTTGTAAGATCCATTTGGGTAAAATTACTTCTTGCGTTAAATCCATCGGATGTGAACACCATATATCCACCCAACATAGGATTAATAATTCGTGTTAATGCGCCTGTAGCACCATTACAGAAAAGTGTAACGGGCGTTTTGATTTCCTTTTTAATGGTAAGCATTGATTTAAAAGATTCCAACATATCTTCATCGGTTTCACTTTGTGTAACAATTTTTATTATATCGGGCTTGCGCTGTTCTAAAAACAAACAAAGTTCTACAAGTTCATCTGTTTTCATTGGAATAAGCAGATGATTGGAAAGAAGCACCTCGCCGCCTTTAGCATGAACTCGCTCAATAAGGTCGCACTGCTTTTCTATAATTTTGGGGTCAACAACAACCTCTCTGGGTTTGTTTTTAATAAAGGAATAATCAAGATGCGAATATTCTTCTCTGAAGGCTTTGTGTGAAAAAAGATCATATGTATATCCCTGAATATCCACACCTGCCACGCCTGCATCAATTGCCATCATTAAAAGCTCAACGCGTTCCTCCTCGGTGGTTTCGTAAACGCTCCAATCGGGATTTTGATTATAATTCAGTCCTAAAATGGGCAGTGGTGACTGATTTACTATTTCTGCAATACTTTGCACATTTCTGTACTGCTCGTCAAGGCAGGAAAGATGTAAATCTGCGCCCTTTGCACCGTGAAGAGCATAATTCTTTATTTCAGCAATAGCGTCCCTTGGTGTACGCTCACGAATTACCGCCGCCAAAACAGGAGCCTTATTTGCTACAAACGATTTTCTCATATAATTCCTCCTTAAAAATCACGCCAGACTACCTGACCATCTGACAAGGTTAAATGACACTTATATCCTAATTCACCTTTTGCACCATTTTTCACGAAGTGTGAAAAATCAAAGGGATTTTTTCCGTAGCTAATTACTGCTATATCTGCAACAGCGCCTTCCCTTATTCTGCCTAAATGCGGCATTCCAATTGCTTTTGCGGCAGAATAAGTAACAGCCTTTAAAACATCCTCTTCCCTCATACCAAAATGTCTGCAAAGGCTCATACAAAGGGTTAAGCCATAACGCCCACCCCTTATAAAAGCACTGAGATTGGTTATATCGGTGCTGATAGTATCGGGAAACCAACCATCAGCCATTGCCTTTTCTAAAACAGAAAAATCCGTATGAACATGACCTGCAAAACCCGCATCCAATATAACACCTTTTTCTCTTGCAAGCTTAAATGCGTCATAATCATTAAAAAGACAGATATTATTTTCGCCACCGTGGAAAATATGGGTTAAAATATCGCCTTTGTTTAAGATATTTACAATTTCTTTCATACCCGTTGGAGAGTTTGAGCAATGAACCATAACCTTAATATTGCGGCTTTGGGCATAGTCGCAAATTTCTTTTAAATGCGATATATTTGTGTTATCGGCAACTTTTTCATCAAAATACGCTTTTACACCCACTACAAAATCACCATATTTATTTAAAAGCTCCGATGTGGTTTTTAAATCTAACTCGCCTTCTTTTACCCAAGCAGGAACAAGAACACCGATTTTAGTTTTTAAAGATTTCAAAAAGCTTTCATCATTAAGCTCAGCGCATCCGTCGCACACTGCAGTAACACCAAAAGGAAAGCAAACACTTTCTGCAGGTGCACCAATATTAGAATTGCTTACGCCATAAATATGGGTGTGTATGTCAATTAATCCCGGAGATACGATTTTGCCGTTTACATCAAAAACAAAATTTGCATTTTCATTGATCAAATCATTGATTTTTTCGATTTTTCCACCTGAAATAAGAACATCTTTTTTGCCTAAAAAATCAACACCATCAAATACTCTGCCATTTTTTATAAGAATTTTAAAATAGCCCATTTTTTAATCTCTCCAATAAGAAACTACTAATTTAATTATATAAATCTAAAACTATAAGTAAATACATAATGTGATATTTTTATATTATTTGATACTTTATTTTATATCTAATTTTACATTGCTTTTTTCAAAAAATAATGATATAATAAATAAAAATTAAATTTTGAGGAGTTTTTATGGATATTAACAACTTATCTGATTTGATTATTAATAAACTAATATCTGTAAATACAATATATTCAGATACCGGTGCAAACTCCGTGCGTCGTAATAGATTATGCTGGGCGCTTTTAATGAAATACGAAGGTGAAACAGTATATACTTCGGGCAACAAGAAAGTAACCTCCAACTTTGAAAATATTGCTGTTTTGCCCAAGGGAAGCAGCTACAGTTGGATTTGCACAAAACAAGGAAAATATTTGGTTATAGAGTTTGATGCAGATTTAATTGGAGATTCCGTAATTACTATCTCTACTAAAAACAGTGAAAATATTTTTAAGCTTTTCAAAGAATTAGAAAAAGTGTGGACACTTAAACACAAATTTTACAAATTAGAAGCTTTAAATATAACATACAGCATATTATCTAAGCTTTTAGAACCATACAATCAATACCTACCATCAGAAAAACAGGAAAAAATCCAGCCCGCTCTTGATTATATTGCAAAAAATTATAATAAGCAGATTACCAATGATGAGCTTGCCAAATTGTTGGGAGTTAGCACTGTATACTTCAGAAAGCTCTTTACAAAAATCATAGGAATATCGCCCATAAACTACATCCAGCAATTAAGAATTAAAAAAGCAAAAGAAATGCTTAAAAGTGATTTTTCAAAGATTTCTGTTATATCGGAAGCAGTTGGCTACCCAAACATTTACCATTTTTCAAAAATGTTCAAACAGATAACGGGTGTATCACCCACCGAATATGCAAAAAACACTAATAAGCGCTAAAAAAGCAATAACCGTTTACTTAATTACGGTTATTGCTTTTTTTGTGTTTTCTTCTAATAAATTTTCAAGAACAATTTGTAATAAACCAATTCAAATTTTCAAGGTATCAACACCGTTTTTGATTAGAGCTTTGCTTTAACCGCATTATTGATTTTATTACGCAAACTCAAAATATATTCAGCTTCTTTGGGATAAACATCAAATTTGATTTTTTCTTTTAAATCGCCTTCAATAAGCTCCATAACATAATCCTTACCGTACAAGCTTTCGCAAAGCTTAAAGGCACGAATATCTTCAATTGCGTGTTTAAACACAAGAAAATGTATTGTATTAAGCGGTGTACCATCCACTGCGGGATAAACACTAAAGGCATCACCGGCAGGAACAAAGTATTCACCACAGGGATCCTGATATGGGTTAATTACTGAATCGGAAAATTGGTTATAATAAAAATTAAAGCCCCAATGTAAAAAGCCAAAAATATCATACTTGTACATCTGCACACCCATAATTCTGTTTCGGGCAGAAGGCATAGCAACAAAGCGATTAGAAAAATCAGTTGTGGAGCTACAGCAGTAATATGTCCAAAGATTGGGAACCTTTGCTTCTAAAAACGGCTCAATGAACTTGTTAGCAGGTACGGGATTATCAACTGCACCTGTTTTGTAAAAATCAAGATTTGAAAGAGCATCTAAAATAGGATATCCCTCTAACACATTCTGAATTTGTTTTTTTGCATTAAGATAATTATCCAAATGCTCAATATGCGGCTCATCCGAAATGTGGAACCAGCACATTTTATCTACACCTTTGTCCCTTAAAAAGGCAAGAAGTGCTGTTAAGAATTTATTTAAAAATGCTCCGTATTCTTCGCCGTGGGCATCTGTTTCCCAACCAAAAATCCTTTTATATTCACCATCTACAGTTGCCATAACCTTAGGCGCATGAGCACATCCCCACTGGGTAAACAAATGACATATTTCTATGTATTTAACATTGTACTTTAATAAAATATCAATCCAACGGTCAAGCTTAGAAAACTCGAAAGAATATTCTCCATTGTTCAAAAATACCTCAACCAACTGGCAGGTTGGGCGCTCACCGCCCTCCATAGTGTCAAGAGGAGGGGTTAAAACAGGAGTTAAAATCATATTAACTCCGCCCTCAACCGCTGACTTTATATAATTATCAATTATTTGCCAGTGCTTTTCGCCATAAACAGGTATATCATAGTAGCTTGAAAGGCAATCTGCGTGAAACCATTGGGTATATATAAGCTCCTGTTCGGGCAAATCAGCACCGATAATCTCCACATCAAGAGTTGCAGAAGCCAAAAGTTCTTCTTTATCCCAAAATGAAACGGTAATGGGATATACGCCTGCACCAAAATTGCTTTCAGGCTTAATATCTAACCACAATGCACTAAGATTGTTGTAAATATACGCGATGCTGTGGTTATAAGTAAGGGGTCTTAAAAGGTCAGGATAAAGTCCGGGTTTTTTGCGAAGATAGTTTTCATCCGTAACATTGTGATATATTGGAAAAGGAACATTGACCTCTTCAACCACACTTATGGTAATGTAGTCCTTTAATGGGGAATCAATTTTAACCTCATTAATATTTTTCATTGTTAAAGCAGGATCGGTATATGTATAAGCCAACTGAACCGATAAATGCTCATTTTTAAACATTGAGATGCTTTTTATCTCTGGTTTTGATTCAATTTTTTCATCCTTAAAACATTTTTCAAGTGCCGAAATAAACCTGATTTTAAAACTTTCGTTCATAAAAAAACCTCCTAACACTTTTTTACAGTATAACATTTGCAAAAATAAATAGCAATAGTAAAAAACAATTTTCATCTTAAAATATGATTATTGCCGTATCACTTGACTTTCTTGAACTTTTGCTGTATTCTTATATAGGTATTTTAATTAAATCTATTCCCAAAACCGGAGTATGTTATGAATATTTTAAATAAATTCCGAAAATCAATTATGTTATGCTTCAAGCTTATGCTGGTTCTTTCAATGACCTTTGTTTTTATAGGTTGTTGGCAAAGTTATTATGTTGAAGCTTTGTTTAGCAACAAAGGTAATTATGTTGTTGTTTTTTCATATTTGGTTATTCTGTTAGCGTTCAGCAATCTGTACGGTGGTCTTAAAATAGGAACGCTAAGATTGCACGAAGTAATATATAGCTTCTCGCTTTCAATGGTATTTACTAATTTTGTTATGTATCTGGAGCTTTCATTGATTGCTCGTATTATGCTCAATCCCCTGCCCTTGATGGGTTCGGTAATTATTCAGCTCATTATTATTTTCTTTGGCTGTTATGCGCTTAATACAGTTTACTATTCTATGTACCAGCCCCACCATATTTTAGCCATTGTTCATCCTGGTTATGACCAGACTAATATAGTAGCTAAAATGAGCAAAATAAAAGAGCGATATACTATTGATAAAATAATCACCTCCGACTCACCCGAAGAAGAGATTTTAAACACCGCCAATGAATATGAAGCAATCCTGTTAGGTGATATTGAAAAATCACTTCAAAACAATATTTTAAGATATTGCTATAAAGAGGGAAAAAGAATATACCTATCCCCCTCCAGCAATGATATTATAATCAACAACAGCTATCAAAGTCAGATTTTTGATACACCCATTTTAATTTGCCGAAACCGTGGTTTAACAATAGAACAACAGTTAATTAAAAGGGCTATGGATTTATTGGTTTCTTTAATTGGATTGTTGGTTGCAAGTCCCTTTATGATAATAATTGCGCTTGCCATAAAGCTATATGATAGAGGTCCTGTTTTCTTTAAACAAAATCGTGTTACTAAAGACGGTAAGATATTTAATGTGTTAAAATTTCGCTCAATGATAGTTGATGCCGATAAGGTTGTCCTTAGAAAAGCAACAACAGATGATGACCGAATTACCCCTATAGGCAAAATCATCCGTCCCTTAAGGTTGGATGAATTACCTCAGCTGATAAACATTCTTAAAGGTGATATGTCACTAGTTGGTCCCCGCCCTGAAAGAACAGAAAATGTATTTGAATATACACAGATGCTTCCTGAATTTGATTTGCGTCACAGAGTAAAGGCAGGTCTTACGGGATATGCACAGATTTACGGAAAATATAACACATCCCCGCAAAACAAGCTGAATATGGATTTAATTTACATTGAAAAATATTCGGTTTTACTTGATATTAAGCTATTGATTATGACTATTAAAATTCTGTTTATGAGAGAAAGTACAGAAGGCTTTTCGGATGAAGAAAGCATTATTGGTAACACTAAAGCTTTAAACGAAAACGCTTCTGAAAATAAAACGGAGGAATAATTTATGAGCAACTTTAACACAACATTAGTGGTTATGGCAGCAGGTATGGGTAGTCGTTTTGGCGGTTTAAAGCAGCTTGAGCCGATTGGCGCAAACGGCGAGGTTTTACTTGATTATTCTGTATATGATGCTCAAAAAGCGGGTTTTAACAAGGTCGTTTTTGTAATCAAGCACGCCATTGAAAAGGATTTTCGCGAATTGGTTGGCAAAAGAATTGAAAAGAAAATTGATGTTGATTATGCTTTTCAGGAGCTTGATAAATTACCCTCCGGCTTTACCGTTCCCGCCGACCGTGAAAAGCCTTGGGGTACAGGTCACGCAGTTCTTTGCTGTAAGGAATTTGTAAATCAGCCCTTTGCTGCTATTAATGCTGATGATTTTTACGGTGCATCTGCATACCGTCAGATCAATAACTGCCTTGCAAAACAAAGCGGCGACTACTGTATGGTTGGTTTCAGACTAAAAAACACCTTAACCGATAACGGCACCGTTGCGCGCGGTGTATGTGAAACAGATTCTTCTAATCACCTTACCAACATAACCGAAATTACCAATATTAAAGATTGTGCTTACGAAGACGAAAACGGTAAAAAGATTATTCTTCCCCCCGACACCGTTGTTTCAATGAATATGTGGGGCTTTACAACCGATTTATTTGGATACTTAGAAGAGGGCTTTAATAAATTCTTAACCGAAAAAATTAATGTTCCAAAATCCGAATACTTCCTCCCCTTCCAGATTGACGAGCTTATAAAGAAGGGTGAAAAACAGGTTGAGGTTCTTGTTGCAGAAGATAAATGGTACGGTATGACCTACAAAGAGGATAAGCCCGTAGTTAAAGCGGCTATTTCTGAAATGACCAAAAACGGTCAGTATGACGGAATTTAATTTGTTTTAAACTAAATAACAACCCCCGCAATTTCTTTTGGAAATTGCGGGGGTTGTGTTAATAAAAACATTTATATTAATTTAAAATACTGTATTTTTTCGCCTGAATTTTATACATTTCGGCGTACTTGCCATTAAGAGACATAAGTTCATTATGGGAGCCGCTCTCAATAATTTTTCCTTCCCCAAACATATAAATTCTATCTGCCATTTGGGTGGTTGATAAACGATGTGATATAAAAATCACCGTTTTATTTTCAGCATTTTTTAAAATCGACTGATTAAGTTCATATTCTGCAATTGGGTCTAAAGCGCTTGATGGCTCATCCATTATAATTAGCTCATATGGCTTTGCAAAAACTCTTGCAATGGCAATTTTCTGCGACTCGCCACCCGATAAGCCCACGCCATTCTTACTAAATTCCGTTGTAAGCTCAGAATTTATACCGTCCGTTAATTCTTTGAGCTTGTCACTAAATGATGCAGCTTTTAATGCCTCTATAACTCTACTTTCGTCTTTTAAACGATATTCACCGCCTAGAACATTTTCTGTAAGCTTAGCGGCAAATATCTTATAATCTTGAAAAACTGCGCCTATATGCTCTCGATAGCTTTCGGGTGCAAAATTATTTATGTTTTTTTCGTTCCATAGGATTTCACCCTCAGTTGCATCATAAAGACGCATTAATAGCATTGTAAGAGTAGTTTTTCCCGCCCCGTTATAACCCACAAAAGCTATTTTTTCACCTTTTTTAATCTCCAAATCAATATTATTTAAAGTGTATGCAGCATCTTTTGAAAAAGGATATTTAAATTTAAGATTCTTTATAGTGAGTTTTTCAAAATTTGGAATTTGAGCGATATCACCTTTAATGGTTGGTGTGTAATTAACAAAGCTTCTTACCTTTTCAATATAAAGACTATGTTCGTTAAATATGTTAAAATATCTTGCTAAATCATTTAATGCCCAACCAAGCTTGAAGGTCGCGTTTATACTTCCCGAAAAATCGCCCAATGATAGTGTTGAATCTACTACAAACCGAATAATAAGATAAGACATTACCCCCACATGCGCAAAAGTATCATAAATTATATTACCTAGCAGACTAAAGGCGAAAATCTTGCCCATATGCTTTTTAACAACAGAAATTTTTTCTTTGGTTGTTTTATCATATTCATTGTGCATATGATTGGCTATATTTCCGCTTCGCATCTCCTTTGCATACTCGGGAAGATAAAACACCCTGCATATGTAACCAAGTTTTCTGTTAATAGGATTACATTCAACGCTTCTTTCATAATAAGCATTATTTCTTTTATTACCCACAAAAACAAGTAGTGCCACCGAAATTAACAGAATTATGGCAACTATCCAATCTATTGATGCCAATACCCCCAGAATAGCAAGACTTGAAAAAATTCGGTTGATAAATATTGAAAGATTTTCCATTATCTGCGCTACACGCTGATCCGACTCCCGTATAGCCCATATAAAATCATTATAAAACTCGGGGTTATCATAACAACTTTGATCTAATTCACGCGCTTTATCATACAATTCGTTTTGTATACCCTCATGTAAAATCAGTTTTGCCCTTGGCACATATACATTAAGCCGCCATTTATTAAAACATTCAAAAATAGCACAGTAGCCCGCATGTAACAGCGCCCAAAATAAAATATTGGCAAAGGGTTCATTTGCCTCAAGGGCATCAAATAGATATTTTAAAAATAACACATTAAATATATGCCAAGCACCACGCCCAAAGGCTTCACCAAAGGTTACCAAAATATATGCAGGTGTATATTTATAAGCATATTTCAGCATATAATGTACATTTTTAATCACCTGCTTTATGCCGTGTTTTTTAGTTTTTTCTTTACTCATAGTATTCCTTTCTTATCGGGTATAGTTATCAGCCTGTTTATGCCACATATCGGCATATTTTCCGTTCAACTTTAATAATTCGTTATGGGTACCCTGCTCTGCTATCTTACCGTTTTCAAGCATATAAATTTTATCGGCCATAACGGTACTTGAAAGGCGATGCGATATAAAAATTACCGTTTTCCCCTCACACGCTTCAAACATATTATTATACATTTCCTGTTCTGCAATAGGGTCTAATGCCGAAGTTGGTTCATCCATAATAACAATTTCGTTATCCCCTGCAAATATTCTTGAAATAGATATTTTTTGTGCTTCACCACCCGAAAAAACAGCTCCGTTTTCATCAAATTCTTTTGTGACAATAGTATCCATTCCCTTTGGAAGTCTTTGAATTTTATCATATATTCCTGCTTTTTTCAGCGAGTTTTCAACAATATCTTTTTTTTCATTAGTTTTATCATCACCTAAGGTAACATTTTCTGCAATCGTTGTGGCAAAAAGCTGATAGTCTTGAAAGACTGTGCCGAACAGACCTCTGTATGAGGAAAGTCTTATGTTTTTAATATTTTCACCGTTTATTTTTATTTCACCCGCCGATGGGTCATAAAGTCTTTGTAAGAGTTTAATAAGTGTTGTTTTACCCGCGCCGTTATAGCCAACAAACGCAATTTTCTCCCCCGCCTTTATATTTAGGCTAATATTATTAAGCACATAAGGGGTATCATTACCATAATTAAAAGAAAGATTATTGATTTCTAAACTTCTAAATTTTTTAATTTCAGGCGCGTTTTTGTCCTCGGCTATTTTTATTTCATACTCCAAAAAATCTCTTAAATTATCTATGTAAAGTGAGTTTTCATCCAGTTTTAAAACTGTGCCTACAATATAGTTAAAATTATCTGCAAGCGACTCAATGGAATTTACCACAACATAGCATCCACCAATAAGCATTGTTTTAGAAACCAAAGTTTTATAAACTGCCAATATTATAGAACCTGTACGCACTACAACCTGAAAAAGCAAATCAAATAAATATCTAAAAAACATCATTTTATAGCCATATTTTTTTACCAGTAATTTCATTTCTGTAATGCTTTTTCTCATACGCTTAAGCATAACTGTATGAATATTAGTAAGACGCATTTCTTTTGAATAATCCTTAAGATAAAAGGTGCGCCGAACATAATCTCGTTGCCTTGCGATTTCTTTGTTTTTTATATCATATTCATACTGTACTCTGTTACGCCTTTTGCCAATAAAAACCGTAAATAACAAAGGAATAAGCGCAATTAATATAAATATTGGATCAATTGTAAAAACAACGGTAAGTATTGAAGCGCCGTACACAAACGCCCACACAATATCCATAATACTGTTTTTTACCGCCATTACACGCTGACCTGCCTCATCGACAGCTTTAACATATGTATCATAAAATTCGGTGTTTTCAAAACAGGCTAAATCAACAGTTGCAGCCTTTTTGTGCAAAATATTTTGAATATGCGCCTCTAACTTAGGAAAATTAATTTGAATATAACTATCGCAAATATTCCCGAACACCTTAGAAAAAATAGAAAACGCAAAAAATCCTACCAAAAATATAACGATGTTTTTAATGCTCTCTCCATTTTGAAGCGCATCAAAGGCATATTTATATAAATAGGTAGTGGTAAAAAAGGTAGATATTGCCATCAATACTGTTGAAATAAACTCCAAAATAAGTATTCCGGGAGACACCTTAATAATAAAATCCAGCATATATTTATTATTTTTAAAGGTTCGTTTCCAATTGATTTTATTTTTCTTTTCTCTCTTTTCCATTTTTGCCTCCGAATAATTTACTTATAATCCGAATATATCACAGTTAAAATTGATTGTCAATTGTTTTTGAACATATTGACAAAAAGTTTCGAATATGATAGAATATTACAAATTCAATTGAACAAAAAGAGGTTGTTTTATGGCAAATATAATAATCGACACAAAGAATACTGACCGTGAAAACTTTATTTATAGCTTTGCTTTAATGTCAAATGTATATGAAGAAAAGTTTAATTTTACCGAAAATCAGTTTTCAAAATTTGTTGTTAATATGAAAAAACAGCTGATTAATGAGTTAAAAGAATATATGGAGTTTCTTCCGATTTTTTCAGATTCTTCTTATAAATTATCATTAATTACAAATTGCAAAAGACTTTTATTAACTGAAGAAGAAATTTTGTTTATCTCTGCAGATGAATTGATAAAAAAACTATTTGTTGATGACACAAATGAAATGCTGGCAAGATTTTTCACAACAGCTGATAACAACGCTCATAAGTTGGATTTTTATCGTAATATGGTAACCAAAAGCAATGAAATAGTAAAATACTGCTTAAAAATGGATATTCCTGAGCATCTTCGCTCACTACTGTTAGCCACGCTTGTTGATAAGGAATATTATATAAAAAAAATAACCGAATTTGCTCACAAAGCGCTTTATGTAACCAGAAAGCTTATGCACCAATATGAATACAATATTGAAAAAGCCTACAAAAGCTTTAATAATCAAGAGGTGTTAAACGGAACACTGTTGCGTATGGGAGCAATACGACCAAACGATACCGCAACAGTTATTCCTGTTTTGTTTAATCCTTTGCTTATTTTAAGAGAAAGCCATAAAAACACAAAACATATTTTACTTGGAATTGATTATGAAAAAATAGCACCCTCTATATGCAATAATCTTCCTGCTTTAGAATTAGATACAATCGGCAAAATATTTGCCGATCCCACCCGTTGCGAAATAATAAATATTCTTAAAAGCAAGGGTACCTTTTTATCCGACCTTGCAAGAACACTTAATATTCCTACAAACTCTTTGCACTATCACATTCAGTTGCTTTATGATGCTAAGGTGATTATCGGCAGATATGAAGGTAAAAAGTACATTTACGAGATTAACCCGGATTTTTTCAGAATGGTGAGCAACACAGCGCTTAGTTATGCAAATTCTAACTAAAAAATAAATATAACTTCAAACAACAAAACAACAAATCTTCAAAACATTTTATCATTGACATTTTGTTGCAGAAGAACTACAATAAATAAAAAATTCTATAGAGGTATTATTATGAAAATTGCAGTTCAGACAGGTGGCATTACCGGTCATTTTGATTTTAATTTAGCGAAGGTTTTAATGATAGTTAAAAGAAGCGGTTTTAATGCCATTGATTGGAATATTCCCACGGGAATTGACCTTAAAAAAATTCTTGAAGGCAACTATGAAGACAACATTTTTCATAAAGATATAGAATCTATAAAGGCTCATTTTTCCCAAAGTCTTGATTATATAAAGCGATCGGGGCTTACAATAACACAGATGCACGCCCCCTTCCCTGCCTATGTACCGGGTGAGCCTCAGCTTTTGGATTATATGATTGAGGTTTACAAAAAACTTATTATTTTTTCCGACTTTGCAAACTGTAAAAACCTTGTTATTCACGGAATTTGCACCCGCTCAGACCACCCTGAAGATACCAAAGAATACATAGAAAATCTTAATTTAAAGCTGTTTGAATCGCTTATTCCAACCCTAGTTAAAACTAATGTTACCGTTTGTCTTGAAAATCTGTTTACCTGGCGACCCTCTGTACCATATGAAGGTCCCGGACACTGCTCTGATGCAGATGAAGCAATAGAAATTATTGACCACCTTAATAAGAAATCAGGTAAAGAATGCTTTGGTCTTTGCTTTGATACAGGTCACGCAAATCTGGTTGGATTTGATTCAAAGAAATATATTTTGAAGCTTGGAAATCGCATCAAATCTTTACATATTCACGATAATGACGGTGTTACCGATTTACACATGGCTCCCTACAGTGGCAACTATGACTGGACTTCCTTTTGCGATACCTTAAAAGAAATAAATTATGAGGGAGATTTAAGCTTTGAAACCTTTGGTCAGGTTGCTAAAGATCGTATTCCAACCGAATTACTGGAAGCTTCATTAAAATCAATTTTCGAATGTGGTAAAATATTCAAAACCCGAATTGAAAACAAGCATCTTTCCTTTGATTTTTTAGAAAACGAGCTTTGGTGGGGTGGTTGCACAAGATATTATGAAAAAATGCCCATTTCAGCCAATGATTCATTCCATATGGATTTTTATTCCGACAGTATAAATCAAACAGCACCTTTGTTTTTGTCTAATAAGGGCAGAATAATTTTCAGTGAAAATCTTTTCACCGTTGATTTTAAAGATGGCAAAATTAATATTGTAAGCAAGCAAAAGGTTGATTTAATTGATGCAGGTGAAAATCTGCGTGATGCTTATAACTATGCCGCCACCAAGCTTTTTACCTTTGAAAAGCGTAATTTCCCCGAAATATTCTTCACTGCCCCCGAATATAACACTTGGGTGCAAATGGGTTATATGCAGTCGGAGGAAGGTGTGCTTTCCTACGCCGAAGGCATTATTAAAAACGGCTACAAGCCCGGTGTTTTAATGATAGACGAAGGCTGGCAAAAGGGTTACGGTGATTGGCGGTTTAATGAACGTTTCCCCAATGCCAAAGAAATGGTTGAAAAACTGCATAATATGGGATTTAAGGTTATGCTTTGGGTAGTACCATATCTTTCGCTTGACAATGCAATTTTCCGCCCCCTTTGGTTTAAGCATAAAGAACATCTTTGTCGCACCTTTGACGACCAACCTGCAATCGACCATTGGTGGAACGGATACACAACTTCCTTTAACTTTGCGCTTGAAGGGGATAGAAAAATATTTTCTGCTCAGCTAAAAAAACTTATGGATGAATACGGTATTGACGGATTTAAGTTTGACGGTGGTCAGATAAGTAAATATCATCTTAACGCAGTAAACGGCGCCCGTCACCCTGACTATCCACCCGAAGTATTGAATATGGCTTGGAACGAATTCGGACACCACTATGAATACCACGAATATAAAGATACCTTTAACCGTATGGGTAAAGCATCACTTCAAAGAATAAGCGATGCCAAGCACTCCTGGGAAGGCAATGGAATTAACAAACTTGTTCCCTGCGGACTTTTGCAAAATCTTCTTGGCTACCCCTATAACTGCCCTGATATGATTGGCGGTGGCGAGGTAAGCGGCATTGAAGAAAATGTCTTTAATTATGACGCCGAGCTTTTTGTTCGCACCGCTCAGCTTGCGGCGTTCTTCCCAATGATGCAATTCTCTGCGGCACCGTTTGAAGTTTTAGATAAAAAGCATGCCGACCTTGTAAAAGCAGCGGCAGATTTGCACATTAAATTCAGCGATTATATTTTATCCTTGGTTAACAATTCTATGGAAACAGGCACCCCCATTATGCAACATATGGAATATGCATACCCTAACTGTGGTTATGAAAGAGAAATAGAGCAGTTTATGCTGGGTAGCGACTTACTTGTAGCCCCCGTGGTAAATCAAGGTGAAACAGAAAAAAGAGTTGTATTACCCCAAGGCAAATGGAAGGACCAAAATGGCAAGATTTTTGAAGGCGGACAAACTATTATCTACCCCGCCCCACTTGAAGTTATTCCCTATTTTGAAAAGATTGATTAGTAAAAAACGGAATGTCGCAAGCAAATGCGACATTCCGTTTTAGCTTTTGTTTCTGTATTTAAGCGGTGTTATACCCAATGCCTTTTTAAAAGCAACCGAAAAATAATCAACATTATTAAATCCGCATTTTAGGGCAATTTCCCTAACAGTTGCTTTTGTGTTTTTAAGCATATAGCATGCCATTTCTATTCGTTGATAAAGTATCTCATGAGAAACACCACGAGAATGATATTGGCTAAAAAGATGCTGTAAATATGATAAACTTACATTACAGTGCTTTGCAACACTGGTAGCGTTTATCCCCTTATTGAAATTATTATTTATAAAATCCAAACCCTGCTTTACATATTGAACCGAAATACTGTTAGCATTATCACTTGAAAAAAAGTATTCTTCTTTAGTTTCCTCAGCAATTTTTAAAGTCAATTCTTTAATTGGCATTAAATAAGCATCCAGTTTTTTTGTGATATCTTCGGTAATAATTTTCAAATCATTATGTAACGCTTTTAATTCATCAAAAGGTAAATTAGTTCTTTTGCTTAAAATATTTGCTATTTTTAATGGCAGCTCACCCTTAAATCCCGTTACCGAAATTTCAACAATCAAGGTTTTATTAAAAATCACCGGAACAACATATTCAGCAACTCCGCAATAGCAAATATGCCAGTTTGGGGTTGGATTTTCCAGTAGCTTTTTATCGCGGTATTTTTTTAATGCCACGCAATGCTTCCACAATTTTTCGTTAGATTTTATTGCTAGGCAATAGGGATTATTATGCCAACCGTTAATTATTCCCTTTTTATTACTTGCATTTTCCTTTTCAAATATGCCGTAACGGTCACTTATAATCAAATCAAGCTCCATATCAGCCGATAATCTGTCTGCATATTGTTTTAAAACTTCAAAAGTGGTCATTTAACTTCACACCAATTCAATGTTTTACAGCACAAAATAAAAGTTTTTTAGTTTATTATAATGTTATAATAACAATTAGTCAAGCAATTCTTATAAAAACTTTGATTTTAAAGGGTGAATGTTATGGAAAGAATATGGATAGATTCTTTAGAATTTAAAACCTACGGCGGTTGGCGAAGCGAAACACAATTTGTACGCTCTGTAGGTCAAGGCTATCTTATAGCCTGTCAGATTCCGGGTGAGCCTGCCTATAATGCAAATACCTCCTTTACGGTAAAGGAAGGCGGCAAATACAGAGTTTTTGTTCGCACAAAAAACTGGAAATTACCCGAAGCGCCCGGTAAATTTAAAATAGCAGTTGATAATAAAGAGCTAGATAATACTTGTGGTAAAATGCCCAACCCTAACTGGTATTGGGATATTGCAGGTGATATAACCCTTTCTAAAGGGAAACACACTATTGCGGCAGTAGATAAAACAGGATGGCTCAGCCGTTTTTCTGCTATTTTTATAACAAACGATATGAACATTATACCATCACCCGAAATTAAGGCCTTTAAAAAACTTCGTGCAGAATGTAAAGGTATATCTAGGCGACCAATATATAGAAACGGTTTTGATTTTGTTGTTGTAGGCGCAGGCCCGGGTGGTGTTGGTGCCGCTGTTTCTGCCGCTCGTAACGGTCTAACGGTTGCGCTTATTTCAGGTCGTCCAACTGTAGGTGGAAATGCCAGTAACGAAGGCACGATTAACCTTGACGGTGCGGCTGTACACAACTATGGTATGCACGAAACGGGCGTTGCGAATGACATTAAAGCCACCAAAGAGCATTATAAATGTACTGCACAAAAGGCAATGGAGATTGTGATTTCTAACGAGCCAAATATTAAGGTTTTTTGTAATGAGCTTTGCATTGACGCAGTGACAAAACAAAATAAAATCACTTCCATAACTACAATAAATACTATAACACTTAAAGAACAGCGTTATCCAGCTCCATTCTTTGCGGATTGCAGTGGTGACGGCTGGCTTGGTTATTATGCCGGTGCTGAATACAGAATAGGCAGAGAGGCTAATTGGGAATTTAACGAAGAACACGCACCCGAAACGCCTGATGCCTGTACAATGAGCGGTTGTATATGCGACTGTCAACCGGGTATGCCCAAAATGCGCACCTTTGAAGCCAAAAAAACCGAAAATCCTGTAGAATTCATTACCCCCAATTGGGCAATAAAATTCACTGAGCCCACAATGCCAAAGCGAACTCCCGGCGGTTACACCAGAACAGAATGGTGGGTAGAAAACTCCAATGATTATGATGATTTATGGAATGATGAATTTGCACGAGATGAAATGCTAAGACTTGGTATTGGTTATTTTGGTTGGCTTAAAAATACCTATGAAAAAAAGCAAGAAGTCCAAAACTATGCGCTTAAAGGTCTTGCGCTTCATCTATCCAAAAGAGAAAGCCGCCGCATTGTTGGCGATTACATTTTCAACGAAAACGATTATGTTGAGGGCAAAACCTTTGAGGACGCTATAAGCTATTGCGGTTGGTCAATGGATATCCATCATCCTAAGGGTATTTATTCAGGCGAGGATGGACCTTTTTTAATAAACAAAAGAGTACCAATGACACCTATTCCATACCGTATACTCTACTCTAAAAATATAGAGAATCTGTTTATGGCAGGCAGATGCTGTTCTGTAAGCCACTTAGGCCTAGGCTCTGTTAGGGTTGAATCAACCATTGTAACTTTAGGTCAGGTGGTTGGTATCGCAACCGCAATGTGCAAAAAATTCAGCCTTACCCCTCGCGGTATTTATAAGAAAAAAATCAACGAGCTTAAGGAGCTAGTTTTAAAACAGGATATGACCCTTCTAGGTGTTAAGGCTGATGACAAAAAGGATTTAGCGCCTCTTTGTGAAATAGAAGCCACCTCATATGAAGAAAACTTTAAACAACCCCTTACTTATGGTTTTTCTGGTGAATGGAAAAAAATAACAAATGAGCATTTTTGCGGTCCTGCCTTTAAATACAAGCTACAGGGTGCCGAATATTACAAGGTGCTTGTTAAAAATCCTGCTAAAAAGCAAATTATTACTGCCCGAATTTATGATACAACAAGCGGTGAATTTGTTTTAAAGCAAGAGACAGAAATAACCCTTGAAGAAAACTATGAGGGTTGGTTATCGCTCCCATTTGAGCCTACCCCAGAAGGTAAAGCATTTTATATTTCTCTCACACCAAAAACAGAGCTTTTATGGAAAAAAAGGTTAATGGCAAACTTCCATTTAAAGCATATTTATTTTAACGAAAATGGCGTACAAATTGATACGGGTATTAACGCTTTGGAGCTTGACTACAACAGCAAAAATTATTTACTTACAAGCGGTAATCCGGAAAAAATTGTAAATGGCTATTTGCGTAGCTTTCAAAATGATTGTAACTGCTGGGTATCTAATTTAAACGCCTCCCTACCCCAAAGCATTATTTTAACCCTGCCCGAAATTACCAAAATTTCTAATGTTCAAATAACAACCGACACCGATTTAACCTATCCCAGAATTGCATTCCAGCCGCCTGTAACCAGAAACGCTGATGGTAAATCCCCCGTTGCATTTACAGCTGAGGATTTAGAGCTTCACATTTTTGATGGTGAAAAATGGAAAAAGGTCGCTGATAAAAACAACAACTACCTAAGGCAAATTGTATTTAATTTCAAACCTCAGGCTGCAAAAAAGGTTAAGATTACAATTAATAAATCCTCCTATGCAAATGCTGTTAAAATCTATGAGGTGCGAATTTATAAGTAACACAAAACCCGAGGCGTAAACCTCGGGTTTTAAATTATTCAAAATAGTAGGGTTTACCTGTTTTAGCAGATTCGTAAATGCCCTCTAAAATTTGTGTTACTACAAGGGCCTGTTCGGGTTTAACGGTAGGAGCCGCTCCACCACGGACGGCATCAATCCATTGTTTGGCCTCGACTTCCTGTGGTGTGCCGCTGCCTATTCCATCGTAAAAAGCAGCTCCTGCAGCGTTAAAGGTAGGCTTAAATTCGTACTGACAGTTATTTCAAGAATTTTGACGGGGTTTAGGTGGTCGTCGATATTCTTTGTGAGCCCCATTTTCCCTTTACTTATAGGTGAGCAATTTTCGATCAGGCGTGGGGGCGTGAGAGATTTTTGCCGTTTTTACGGCTTGGCGGAGGACTTGTAGTCGCTGGGGCTTATGCCGACAGTTTTTTTGAAGGTCGAGGAGAAGTGATGGACGTCGAGGAAGCCGACTGCAGATGAAATCTGCGTTACGTTCATGTCGGAATGCTTGAGCAGCTGCTCTGCCTCCCTTATGCGCAGGTGGCGGAGATATGCCATCGGGGGTGCTTTCATTTTTTCCTTGAACTGCTTAAGGAAATATATTTTTTCGAGGTGGGCAACGTCGGCAAGCTCCTTTAAGGTTATATTTTCGGACAGGTGGTGGTTCATATAATCAACGACCGCGAAAAAGCGGTCCGAGACGTCGATGCTACCGCCGTATGAGCGCTCACCGTCGCGGCAACGAAGTAACAGAATAAGAAATTCAAGAAATTTCGTTTCTATCATTTCCTCGCGGTAAGGGCCGGAGTTGCGGAGCTCCTCCAAAAGAGCCTCGAAGGTGGATTCAAGCCTGCCCTCCACGAAGGAGAGCGACTCGGGAAATGAAAAAAGCGCGCCGTTCATTTTTTCATCGTAAAGCTCAAACTTCATTTCGTAGGAAAGGAAGCCGTTTTCACCCGCGCGTATTTCGTGCATCATTTGAGGGCGGAAAAGGTATATTTCCCCTGCCCTTGCCTCCTTTTGCCTTTCCCCAATCTTTATATATCCGCCGCCGTTTTTTACGTACAGTATCTGATAAAAATCGTGGTTATGTAACGGTATAAGCGCATCCGCCGCGTAGACGCAATTGCTTGCCCAAATAAGCCTGTATTTATCCTCTCTCATTTTTTCCCTCCTTTGCTTATATTCAAATTATAAACAATTTTTCGCAACATGTCAACTGCACTATTATATATATAAAGTGTGCTTTAGACATTTTTTTATAAATTTAAGACAATTTTTTATAAAGACTTTTCCTTCCGATAATATATAATATAAGTAACGATACATTTTTTGGAGGCTATTACTATGTTAAAATTCGGTTCTGTGACGATTGACGTCTCGCACCCCAAAACCTTTGCGAAAATTCTTTCCGCGGGCGACCGTGCGCGCTACACCGCGGTATTCAACGACGGATTCCGCTCAAAAGAGGACGTATGTGCATATGCAGAGACCTACGGAGCTAAAATTTACGATGATCTTGACGAGATGATAGACAACGTTGACCTCGGTCTCGTTCACAGCTGTAACTGGGACAAGCACCTTGATTATATTATGCACTTCGTGCGCCGCGGCAAGCCCGTATTCGTTGACAAGCCGCTTGTCGGAAATCTTCGCGACTGCGAGAAGCTGCTTGAGCTTTCAAAGAACGGTGCGCGCATCCTTGGTACGTCCGCTATGCGCTTTTGCCTTGAGGTAACCGAGGCGAAGAAGAAAATGGCTGAAAAGGGCTGTCGTCCCCTTCATATTGCTACTACGATAGGCGTTGATGAATTCAACTACGCCATCCACGGAATTGAAATGATCTCGGGTCTTATGGAATGTCGCCCGATCAGCTGTCGTTACATAGGCACTTCACAGGTGAGCGGCAAGGGCGAGAAGTGCGAGACCTATTACATCAAATATGAAAACGGAGCAAGCGCGACCTGCCATATGGCAGAAAAGAAGTACGTGCTTTCAAACACCATCGTTATGACCAACTGCGAAGAGGGCGAAAGCGACGTCGTGTTTATCCCCGCGATAGAAACGCTTTACGACGGACTGCTTGACGGCATTTGCAAGAGTGTTGAAACGGGCGAAAACGCGCTTTCCACCATGGAAGAAATGATTGATTCCATAAAGGTGCTGCTTGCAGGAAGAGTATCGAGAAACCGCGCGGGCGAGGAGATCTCAATCGACTGCCCCTGCCTTTACGAGGTAAGCTTTGACGGAAACAAGTTCGAGCGCGCATACTCTGCCGCCGCTATGAAAAAGTAATGGCTAAAATAATTATAGACAAGGTTTCAGTCGGTGCGGAGCGCGAGCCGCTCAAATCCGCATTCGGCTTCAAGGGCAACGCCCTTACCTACCTTTTGCAGACCTCGGTTGCCGTATTCGGTGCAGGGGAAGTCGGTGTAGGCGCGGGCGTGCAAAGCGTTTTGTGGTCGGATTCCGTGATCTTCGCGCGGTACGGCGAGGAGCGCGGAAACGAGCTTATGCTTGGCGTGACAAAATTCGCGGTAAAGCGCCTTTCGGGAACGGAGTTTACCGACCCGCCCACAGCGCTTGAGCGCATATTTTCCGAGTGTTATGCCTACGCGTGTGAAATTTGCGATGCGAAAGTCAGCGAGACCTTCGTTTTAAATTCACTAGTTCCTATCGACCTTGCACTTTGGATGCTTTATGCGAAGGTGAATAAAAGCGAGGGATTTGACGATATTTTCCCTGCCAAGAAAAAAGAGGACTGCCTTGCGAACATCCCGCTTATCACCTACGGAACGAAGATTTCCGACGTTATCGCGATCGCAAAGGCGGGAACGCCGATATTCAAAATCAAACTTGGATCTGACCCCGACCGTGACGGTGATCCCAAAAAAATGCTTGCCTGGGATATGAAGCGCGCGCTTGAGATACACGAGGCGCTTCGCGAGGTGAAAACCGAGTACACAACGACGGGACAGGTTGCATACTACTTCGATGCTAACGGAAGATACGACACCAAGGACAGACTTGCAAGGCTCATAGACTTTATGGAGTCAAAGAAAATCCTGGCGCAGACCGTGCTTTTCGAAGAGCCGTTTGACGAGAAAAACGAGATATTCCTTGGCGATCTGCCCTGCACCTTTGCGGCAGACGAAAGCATACATAACACCAATGACGTAAAGCGCAGAATAGAGCTCGGATATAGGGCGCTGACGCTTAAGCCCATTGCAAAAACGCTGAGCCTTACCCTCAAAATGCAGGACTACGCGAGGCGCATGGGAATACAGTCGTTCTGTGCCGACCTGACGGTCAACCCCCTTATGCGAGAATGGAACAAGTGCGTTGCCGCGCGACTCGAGCCTATACGTGGAATGAAAATAGGCATTATGGAGTCGAACGGTGCGCAGAATTACACGAACTGGGATAGGATGCTTAACTACCTACCCGTGCGTGAAGAAGCTACCTCGGAGATCATATACCGCCCTGCCGACAATTTTTCGGGCAAGGGTCTGTTCGTGACTCCCGAGCATTATTTGGAAATTGCCAAGAAAGGAGAAAGCTATGGGAACTAATAAGAAACTCGGTTTTGCCATTTACGGATGCGGAATGATATCCTCCGTGCACGCGAACTCGGTGCTTGAAATAGAGGACGCAGAACTTATCGGTGCGGCGGACATAAGCTACGAGCGTGCCTCGGATTTTGCGAAGAAATACAACGTCCGCGCATTTAGCGATTATAGCGAGCTTCTTAACTCCGAGGAGGTTGATGCCGTTTGCATCTGCACACCGAGCGGAACGCATGCGGACCTTGCAATAGAGGCACTCCGTGCGAAGAAAAACATCATCCTTGAAAAGCCGATGGCAATAACGGTTCAGGACTGTGACAGAATTATAGCGGCTTGCGAGGAGTGTGGGAAGCGACTGATGGTAATTTCACAGTTGCGCGAAAAGCCGGATATAATCCGAGCAAAAGAAATTATCGTCAGCGGCAAGCTTGGAAAAATAGTGCTTTGCAATCTTCAAATGAAGTATTACAGAAGCCCCGAGTACTACAAGGGAAGCTGGCGCGGAACGAAAGAGATGGACGGCGGCGGAGCGCTTATGAATCAGGGCGTTCACGGCATTGACGTCATCTCCTACCTCTGCGGCAAAATCAAGCCGAAATCCTGTCAGAGCCTGGTCCGTACGATTGTACACGATATCGAGGTGGAGGACACCGCCGTTGCGATATGCGAATTTGAAAGCGGTGCGCTTGGCATCATAACGGGAACGACCTCGGTTTATCCCGGATTCAGCCGCGAAATAGAGATATGCGGAAGCGCCGGCACGCTTATCATTCGTGACGGACAGATAGAGCGCCTCGTTATCAAGGATGACGGAATAGACGAGACCTACGACGTTACCGAGGGCGAAGGAAAAAAGGATGCTTCAGCCGTTCCTACAAAGTGGCACAAGCTCCAGATCACTCGCTTCATAAAGGCAATACGCGGTGAGGACGTGCCCGACCTTTGCGATCAGCATCAAGGAAAAATTGCCGTTGAATTAATAAAGAGAATATACGAAAATTCCATATGAAAGGAAGATACAGCCATGAAAATCGCAGTTATCGCAAGCAAAGAAAAGCAGAATGATATATTTAACGAAAGAGGCTGGAAAAAGCTTTACAGCCTTGGCGAGGTCGTTATAAATGACGGCGAGGCAAGCGTCGAAAACGTAAAGAAGACCATCAAGGATGCTGATATTGCAATCACTTCCTGGGGTAGTGTTCCGTTTACCGAGGAAATCCTTAACGAAGCGCCCAACCTCAAGCTTGTTGTGCACGGCGCGGGTAGCGTTAAGCCCATAGTTACCGACGAGCTTTGGGCAAAGGGTATTAGAGTTTGCGCATCAACGAAGCCGCTCGGAATCGGTGTTGCCGAAACCGCGCTCGGATTTGCCATTTCCGCCTCGAAGAACTTCTATCAGGTAAACGACGATATACATAACGGCGGTTATGACGAGCACAGACCGCTTACAAAGGAGCTGTTCGACATCAACGTAGGTGTTGTAAGTGCGGGATTTGTCGGCCGTCATTTCATAAAGCTTATGAGCAACTTTGACGTAAACATACTTCTTTACGACCCTTACGTAACCAAGGAGCGTGCTGAGGAAATGGGCTGTAAAAAGGTGGAATTTGACGAATTGCTTCGCGAATCGGACATACTTTCCATACACGCCCCCTCCATTGCCGCAACCGACAAGATATTCAACAAGGATACCCTGCCGCTTATGAAAAAGGACGCGGTGCTCATCAACACCGCGCGCGGCTCGGTAATTGACGAGGATGCGCTTTATGAATTTATGAAGGCAGGAAACCTCAAGTACGCTTGCCTTGACGTGTTCGATCCCGAACCCATCCTCCCTGAAAATCCCCTGCGCACCCTCAAAAATGTTATCTTCACCCCTCACCTTGCCGGCCTTGCCGCAAACGGCCTTGCAAGATTAGGTCTTCACACCGCCGAGGAAATCGAAAGATTCTTAAACGGCACGCCTATGGAGTGCGAGGTAACAAAGGCTATGCTCGCAACGATAGCATAAGAATTTTAGAAGTAGAATATTATGCTTAACTTTTATAATGAGTTTTTGGATAGGTACGATATATCCGAGGAGGTAAAGCTCTATCTGCGCAAGAGTGCCGAAGTGCTTAAGGAAAATCACCGTGAAAGTCTCTCGGAGCTTCTCTGTGAATATATAGGTGCAGATCACGATATAAATGCGATAGCCGAAAAAAAGGCTTCTCTTTCCGAGGCAAGCAGAATACACGCCTACACCTTGAGCTTCATCCTTATCGTTATGGCGGCAGAGAAAACACGCGAAAGATACGCCGAGCTAGGATACGGCGAGGAGCTATTCTTTGCAAGTGCCGAGGATATCGTATATAAGCTCCGCGAATGCACAGAGGTCAAGGGCGTGCCGGGCATATTCGCCGAGAGCTGGCTCAAAGGAATTCTTGACGCCGATATCTTCAAGCTGGGCAGGTTTGAATACGTAGCGCGCCCGTATGAGGGCGATACGCCTTACGTAAAGAACGGCATCACCGTAAACCCCAGGGATACCGTGATCACAGTGCATATTCCCTCCTGCGGTCCATTCCCTCGCGAGTTGAGAGAGGATAGCTACAAGCGCGCTTACGAGTTCTACAAAAAGCATTTTCCCGAATACCTCAAGGGCGAGAGCCTCGTTTTCACCTGCAATTCCTGGCTGCTCTATCCCAAGCTTAAGGAAATACTTCCCCCGCACCTCAATATGGTGGATTTTCTTTCGGATTTTGATATCATCGGAGAGCGGATAGATCCCGAGTACCGCAATTGCTGGCGGCTTTTCGGGGTTGAATACGACGGAAATCCTGATCAGCTTCCCACGAATACCACTGCAAGAAGATGCATCGCCGCATATCTTGGATCCGGTAAGAATATGGGATCTGGCTTTGGCGTCAGGATCTTCACCCCGTGATAAGGATCGCGCTTTTGGGTCAGACGAAATATTATCCTAAGCGGCATATACAAGATATCTAAAAATATTTGCGCATAAAAAAGGTAGAGAAACTCGTGAAGCGAACCCCAAATAGTTCACAAAAAAGAACAAAACCCGAGGCGTAAACCTCGGGTTTTAAATTATTCAAAATAGTAGGGTTTACCTGTTTTAGCAGATTCGTAAATACCCTCTAAAATTTGTGTTACTACAAGGGCCTGTTCGGGTTTAACGGTGGGAGCCGCTCCGCCACGGACGGCATCAATCCATTGTTTGGCCTCAATTTCCTGTGGTGTACCGTTCCCTACGCCATCGTAAAAAGCCGCTCCTGCAGCGTTAAAGGTAGGCTTAAATTCGTACTGACAGTTATTTCTTATTCCGTTTATACGAAGTCCGTCAAGCATATCTCCACCCGCTTTTGTACCGCAAACGGTAGTTATTGCTTCGCGTGGGTCTAACATATTCAGTGCCCATGAAGATTCAAGAACAACAGTAGCCCCGTTTTCCATTACAATAAAGCCAAATGCACTATCCTCAACCGTAAACTTTTCCGGATCCCAATTGCCCCAGGCGTTGCCTTGGTTTGTATCCTTATTAAGCTTATGGTATGTAGTACCAACACAATATTTAGGCTTGTAGTTATCCATTACCCAAAGGGTTAAATCCAGTGCGTGAGTGCCAATATCAATTAAAGGACCGCCCCCTGCTCATACTCATTGAGGAAAACGCCCCAAGTGGGAACGGCACGACGACGAATGGCGGTAGCCTTGGCATAATAAATATCACCAAAGGTATCAGCCAATGCTTCCTGCTTCATAAACTGTGAATCGGGTCTGAAACGGCTTTGGTACCCAATTGTAAGCAATTTACCAGTTCGTTCAGCAGCATCCAACATCTTTTTCGCTTCGGCAGAATTTATAGCCATTGGCTTTTCACACATAACATGCTTGCCGGACTCTAAGGAATCAACTGTAATAAAGCTATGACTATGATTAGGTGTGCAAACATGAACTACATCAATACTTTCATCCTTTAAAAGCTCTTTATAGTCTTCATAAACCTTTGCGTCTTCAGTACCGTATTCTTCTTTTGCTTTTTCTGCGCGTTCCAAAATAATATCACAAAAAGCCACCATCTGACAGTTTTCTACCTTTTTAAGGGAAGGCATATGTTTACCATTTGCAATACCTCCACAGCCTATAATACCAACTCTTATAATTTTTTCAGACATTTTAAAACTCTCCTATCATAAAATAAACTGCTTTATAAAATCTCTTGTAAATTTAACACCTGCGGCACCAAGTTCGCCCTGCCACACCTTGGAATGGGGCTCAATGCTTAAATCACCGTCATATCCGTTTGAATAAAGAATAGAAAAAAGAGGTCGCCACATAATATCATCCATACCTGCAGGTGGGTCGGCTACCGCTTTTTTGCCTGTATGGGTAGTGCCCTTAATGTGTATATGTGCCACACGGTTGCACCAATCATTAAGCTGACCTAAATAATCCTCATTTCTGTTATATGCGTGTGATGCATCATACTTTATCATAAGCTCGGGAAGTTCCCCCAGCACTATCTCCCACTCTTTGGGAGAAACAATAAAATTGTTCCAGTTACAATTCTGAACAGCAATCTTAATTCTGCCATCCGCGCGTTTTATAAGCTCTGAAAAAAAGCTCATAGCGTTCTGATAGTTTTTATAAAGGCTAACGCTTTCATCATAATTCACGCCGCAAACAAAGGTTTTTGCACCAAGCTCAATGGCGGTATCAAGCAAATTGTAATAAGACTTTGCTTTTTCATCATCAATTTTACCGTTGATATTTAAGCTATGGTTCCATCTACCTATAGATGAAACATCAATCCCTGTACGAGCGATTTCGCTTTTTATCTGTTCCTTAGCAGTAACAAGAGCATCAACTTCATTATCAAAATTACAGCAAATTTCAATAAATTTTAAATCTGTACTTTTAACAATATCAAATCCCTCTGCCGAATAATTATTTTGAATTATTCCAAGTCGCATAATACAAACCTCCGTAATAGGAATTTATACCTTAACTATACCCTAAAAATTTTTCACACGCTATCATATCGTTGTTTATAATTAGTCAGATATTGCTATGTTTCATCAATTATTTTATCAATATTTATAACCGAAGTAATAGTAAAAGGAAATTCTTTTCCTTTTTTAGAGGTATCGCAAAGATAAAAACGCTTTTTAGAATGCTCCAGCATTGCTATTTTTAAATCGCGCTCCCTTTTAGAAATATCATAACAGAATTTATCGTCATACCCGCAAGAGGATATAAAGCAGGCGTCTGCGTTTATTCCACTTACAAACCGCTCTGCCTCACTCCCTACCAAAGCTATAGAGCCACTGAGCATCTCTCCGCCTGTACAAAAGCAACGGATTTTATGCTCCGCCAATGCGGTACAAATTACAGGATTATTGGTAACAACAGTTAAATCAGGTATACTCTTTAAAAAAGGTACCAAAAAATATGTGGTAGAGGAATTATCAATAAATATAGTCTGACCCGCTTTTATAAATTCAGCCGCCTTAGAGCATATTTTCTTTTTTGCCTTTAAGTTTTTTGTAGAACGAAGAGAAAGCGGTATTTGGTCAGTATAGCTTTCATTTATAACTGCACCACCGTAGCTGCGTTTTAAAAGGCCCTCTTTTTCCAAAACAACTAAATCCCGTCTGACAGTTGCGGGGCTTACAAAAAGCTCTGAACACAATTCCATTACGGTCAAGCTTTTATTAACTTCTAAAAGTCTGAGTATTTTTTTATGTCTTTCAAGCGTAAGCATTTTATCAAATCCAATCAACATCAATCATATTTTAAGATTATTTTAGCTTGTTTATGAATAGTTGTCAATAGTTTTGAAATATGTTGACTCAAAATTTATCATCTGATATAATCTAATTGAATTTTAATGATTGACTCATTATGAATAATTTGATATAATCAAGCTATAATTTTATATCTGCGCTTTTGCAGAGGAGGAATCCTTATGAGTAATCTTAAAATTAATAATACTATATCTGTTCAAAATGATTTTCAAGGAAATGGCGCAATTTATCACGGCTATGCAGGTATGCCGGATGAATGTGGTCGTGTTTATACCAACGAACAATGTGAAATTGAAGCCGAACGAGCAGGTAAAATGAAGCTAAAAATAGCCCGCACTATGTACAAATGGTGGGCTTGGGATAAAACCACAAACACATGGAATTGGGACAACGCAATCATGACCGCCCTTTACAAATGGCTTCAGCGTATGAAGGATAGAAACATTACTGTCGCCCTTAATACAGGTTGGACAAATCCGGGTGATATAAATTCTTCCAGTTGGATGAACGAGAGTCCATTTACTGTTGAAGGAGATTGGAAACAAAGTATTGAAAATTATGCCGATTGGGTAAGTGAAACGGTACATCAAATTGTTGAAGTACGCGGTTTTACCAATGTTAAAATACTTGTAATGTTCACCGAGCCACAGCGTGCTGATGGTGTACTGCCTGAGGGCAAAAACACCTATGAAACTTGGTTTGAAGCAACCAAAGCCGCACACAATGCACTTGTTCGTGATGGCAGACGACATTTGGTTAAGCTTATGGGTCCTAACGAAGGCGGCACCACTACATCCGATATGGTTAAGTGGGTAGCAGAAAACACAGGCGATTTTTTAGATATTTACTCTAGTCACGAATATCTTAATGTTATGCATATCCCCAGTCACTTTGCAAAGGAATATGCAACAAAAGGTGAGTGTGTATTTAGATTTGACCAACCCGGTATGCGTTGCTTTAGAAAAGTAAATCTTACACCCGACACCGACTATACCTTTAAGGTATATTATCGTTTTGAAAATGAAGCCAATGAACCAATTAATCGCGATGTAAAATTTGGTGCATTCCAAGACCTTGAATTTGATGAAATTTTTAACGATGATGAAAACAAGCCGGTGGATGGAATAAATGCTGATAGCATTATTTCTCTTGATGCTAAATCACTTTCAAAGGAATACACCTGCCTTGAAATAAGCTTCAACTCAAAGGATGCCAAAAGCGCTAAGATAGGCGTTTTTTCTGATCTTATAAACAACAATTTCTCGGGTGCAACCCTTAATTCTCCCCACGGAATTCTTATTATAGATTATTTTGAGCTTATTGAAACAAAAAGCGGAAAATCAATTGATATTAACCAAGCTTTAGCTAATGATGCCGAGGGTTGGAACACAAAATATGCAGGATTGGTTTCTCCTAATATGGATGCCTACCACTGTTGGTACAAGTGGGCAAAAACAGGTTTAGGTTATGTACCAGACGGCAAACCCTTCTGTTTTGATGAGTATAATGTTACCTTTAATCGCGACTATGCGCGCATACATCACGGCGCCGAAATAGCAACAGCCGCAGTTGCGCTTATGAATGCAGGTGTTCAGTCATCTCTTATGTGGACCTTATTTGACCAGCAATGGCCAAATGACCATACCTATAATGCCGACTCTTTTGTTGACGGCGACCACAGAATGGGAATTATGCCTAATTTAACACGAAGCCTTGTTCCCCACCTTTCATATTACGCTTTTAGTCTTATAAGCAGATTTGTAGAAAGCGGCTCAAAAGTTTATGAAGGTTTTGGCGAAAACTTTATACACACTACAATGGCTGTATCCCCTAGTGGTGAAACAACAATTATTGTTGTAAACTGCAAAGACGAAGCAGATGATTTTGAAATAAGCTTTGAAAAAAATATAAATTCAAACCTTAATCGCTATGTCTTTGATCCCACCACTCTTATCCCTGATGAAAACGCCGAAATTATAAAATCTGATAAATCAATTGCTATTAGTTCTGTACTTAAAGATACTATATCACCATTTGGTGTTACAGTATATACAAACATTAAGGAGTAATTTTAATGACGATTTTCGATATTATTAACAAGGATATATTTTGTAGTTGTGGCAAGACCCACCGTTGTGATATACCCAAACTAGAAATTGGCGAGGGTGCAATTAATAAGCTACCTGAATTTTTAGAAGATAAACAAAATATAGTTCTTGTTGCTGATATCAATACATATCCCCTTTGTGGAGAAAAAGTGAAGGAGCTTTTAGGCAAAAAGCTTGAAGCCGTTTGTTTTTTTGACACGCCCGTATATTATCTTGTACCCAACGAAGAAGCAATCGCAAAAATTAAGGCAGCCTGTTCTGATAAAACTGATTTTATTTTAGGCATAGGCTCGGGTGTTATTAATGACCTTACAAAACAGGTTTCGTTTGACCGCAATATCCGTAGTGGTATTATTGCATCTGCCCCATCAATGGATGGCTTTGCATCATCGGGTGCGGCGCTGATTTTAAAGGGTATGCAGGTGACAAACACAACCCACGCACCATATATGATTATTGGTGATACCAATATTTTAAAAAATGCTCCGCTGGATATGATTCGCTCAGGCTATGCCGATATTATTGCAAAATATAGTGCCCTTTGTGATTGGAAATTAAGCGCGCTTATAAATGATGAATTTTTTTGCCCCGAAATTTACAATATTATGCTTAATGCGACCAATGAAATGCGCTCTCTTGCAAAATCACTTAACTCACGCGACCCCTATGTAATTGGTAAGCTTATGGAAATTCTGGTGCTTTCAGGCGTTTTAATGACCCTTGCGAATACAACCCGTCCCGCTTCGGGAAGTGAGCATCATTTTTCCCATTACTTTCACATTACAGGACTTATAGAAAACAAGCCCTTCTTTTTACACGGCACCGATGTAGGCTACACCACAATAAAAACTGCAGAAATGCGTGAAAAAATCCGTAAAATCGCAAAGCCTGAGTTAGTAACCGTTCCCAAAGAAACCAGAGAAGATTTTTATAAAAAGATTTTTGGTGAGTTTTCTTCTGAAGTTATTGATTTGCAAAACAAGGCTAAAAGATACGATAATCCGGTTTTTGATAAATATATTGATAACTGGGATAAAGTTTTGGATATTCTTGCAGAATGTCCCACTGCTGATGAAATTCGAACAATGCTTACAGATGCAGGCATTGACCTTTCTGCCTTTAATAAGCTATATGATGAAAAGCGCATTGAAAACGGTATGTGGTTTGCAAAAGATATAAAAGACCGTTACTCTGTACTATGGCTTTATTTTGATTTATTTTTTGCAAAAGAGGTTTTGCAAGCTTAGACCAAAACCTCTGCCTCCCCCTTAAATTACACCAAAAACTTTGATGAAAAATTAATTAAATCTTTAAACTCAATCTCATTTTTCAAGTCGTAGAAAACTTTAAAAATAAAATCAATATTATAATAGGAAAAAGCTCTGCAATAAAAATGCTTATAATTTTTATTGCAGAGTTTTATTTTTACTATTTAAGTATTAATTTGTTGATAAACTTTTAAAAATTTTTATTTTAATTATTTCATAACTATAGCCTTGGCAACAGGCTCAATAGCTTCAAAAAATCGCTTGGCAATCTGTTCCATACCGTAATCACCCGGATGATTAAACATTCCGTGAGTTTCGGGAATATCATTTATACCCTTCATACTTATAAAAGTATCGCCGTACTTTTCTGCCACCTGATTTTTCTCATAATCTAATACAGGACGAATATAAAAGCCTTCAGAGTGAAATACCTTTGTATTATCATCTGCAAGATAGTTTCGCAATTCCTCATAGGCGGCACCAAACTTTTTAGGTGGATTTTCCATTGTATCATAGTTTTTTGAAACATTGGCACCAAAAAACATTATTATAATATTAGGTTTAAAATCCTTTGCTTCATAATACATATCAGAGGGTGTTTTTTCAAAAAAGCTTCGTTCATAAGCCGCAACCTGCGCTACACCAAAGGCAAGATTAGGATCATATTTTTCCTGCAACCACTTTACAATCAAATGAACATAATCTTTTTCAATGCTACTAGCCGCCATTCCACAATCATTGTTCCAACCAACTTCAGGTCTTGGGGCATGCTTTGTAATAGAATTACCAACAAAAAGGATACGAAGCTTGCTTTTTTCATTATCAAATAAATATACATTGTTTGGATTTTGACCAAAAGCAGGAATAATATTTTTTTGGAAATCCTTCATAGAAATACCTCTCTTTTAAATAAAAAACTTTCTTTGAACCCTGCGTCTAAGTGGCTTACTAATTGCGATTACCAGTAATGCGCCACCGATTATTACACACCCAGTCAAGGGATATATAGACCACGGAATATGGGTTTTGAATCCAAAGGTTATATAAAGTAAAAACTCTATTAAAACAGTATAGCCACCTATAGCAAAAAAGCAACCACTTGCTATAAACCAATATCCTTTTTTTACATATCTGCACACAGCGGTTATGGCAGTAACTATAATTCCTAATACTCCCACAGCGGGGAAAGCAAAGGACAAAAACCACTCATCGCCCGTAGCAATATCAATATAAAGCAAAAATACAATTACCGACGCAAAAAAAGCGGGAACAAATATAACGGGATTTGGATTTTTAAACCATGCGGGTAAAACTCCGCAAACATAAAAAAGCAATATTCCGCCTAAAACATACCCCGACCAGGAAAAAGAGCCTGTTATTGCAATATCGCAAAGTATACAAATAACCACAGGTACCATAAGTGCCGCGGTTATTAAAAGCAGTATACCCTGCTTATTAACTGTTTCATAAGAAGGCACTTTAGAAATGGGATATGATTTTTTCGCCTCTTCAAGCTTTAAATCAGGGTGATAAACCTTTAATCCGCAAAGCGGACAAACCTTTTCGGCATCATCCAGCTCAACACCGCATTTTACACAATACATACATTCACCTTTTATTACTTTCTACCTTTATTTTTATACCCAGGCTACGCAAAAAGCAAAAGAACTCTCTTTCTACTTCACTTTCTCTTACCGTGCGTAAGAAGCTTATATACAGCTTTCCGTTATAGGAAAGAACACTGCAAGCATCAGTACAAAGCGCCTGTTCACCCAATATGAAATCAAACCTAGTAACATACGGCTTCATTTCATCAGGAATATCTACAACACCTAAATTTGAAATGGTTATACTTGATTTGCGTTCACCAAATAAGTTGAAAACTAATTTCATAGCGAAGTTTTTAATAAACAACGGCATTACTTTTAATATCAGAGAACGCTCTGCCCCAACATTAGCTGCAATTTTAGCGGCGAGATTTTTGGCGGTTATCTCATACCCCATTTGATGATGAACAGATTTAACTATTTCCTCAAACGAGTAATCACCAAGCTTTGGATCAATACCGGGTGTTACATATAGGGCAAAATTTCTTAAAGTGGTACTGCCAAAAATTTTTCTAAGATTTACAGGCACAAGAATTTTAACCGGTTTTTGATGTTTTTTCTTAAGTACAGTGCGATTTTGAATGTTAATAATAGAATAAATCATTGCTGCGGTTAAAAACTCAGTAAGACTAACCTTGTATTGCTTTGATAAGGCTAAAAGCTCATCTGCATTAATAATTCCCGTAACCAAATTCAAGTATCCATCATTTTCTAAGGTACCGCGAAGTTTAAAAGCAGTTGCCTCTTTTCTGCTACTGCTTACGGGGCCGTCATTCTTTAAAAAGCTATCCTCCAGCTCACTCTTTTTGGGCGTTTCGGTACGGTCTAATACTCCCCTTTCAAACGGAATATTTAAATTGTATTTTTGAGTTAAATACTCCGCCAAAAGCGATTTTAAAAATATTAATCCGCCGCTTCCATCAGTAAGTGCGTGATAAAATTCAACCGCAAGACGATTTTCATAGCATACTACTCTGAACGCACACTTTCTTACATCCTTAAAGGACATTCGCGCCATTGGATATGCCGCTTCACTTTTTATTGGTGGAGGTGTCGAAAGCTCCTCAAGATAATACCAAAAGGCCCCACGACGAATTCTTACGGCAATAGAGGGAAAACGCTTTACGGTAATATCCAAAGCTTTTTGCATAACCACAACATCAATATTCTCGATAACTGTTGCAGAAAGTCTGAACAGACAGTTCCAAGAACGCCGTCTGGCGGCAGGATATATTTTTGCCGCATTGTCCAAACGCATCCAACGAAGTTGCTTTTCCATAATCGTTTTCCCTCCTATTATAATTAATTTTAAAGCTTATTTAATTTCAAAAATAGTTGCGCTATATGGTTTAACAATAATAACATTACCGCTTGCGTTACCTAAATACACCTTGCCAATACTACCATCCTTAATTGTTACGGTGTCGGTAATCTCTTCACCGGAATAGTTTACTGCAACGGCTATTTTGGTACCATCTTCAAGTTTATGAACGGTAATACCCAAACGCTTATCTGTCCTTTTAACAGATAAATCAATATACTCAGCGATGATTTTATAAATTTCATAAAGACCTGTGTCGGGTTCTCCTACAGTTTCGCTGAACTGTTTTTCAATAGGAGCTGTACAGAAAATCACCTTACCTTTACCATAGCTTGAAACTGTAAGGAAGGGGTTGCCATCATCCTCGCTCATAAGAACGGTAGAATGTTTTGATTCTAAGGTGATTTTTGAATCTCTGCGGAAGGTGTGTCCATCAATAACAGCAGAGCTATTAGCGATAGTATTATAAATAAGCTTATTGCCTGTAAGCTTTTCAAACTTGCTGAATAAAAGACCTGCCGCAAAGGTAATAACAAGGGTTGCGCCCCTTTCGATTCTGGTAAGTAGTTCTTCAAATCTGTTACCATCGGGCATAGAATTAACAGAAGGCAAAATATACAAATCACTTTCAGGAATGGAGCTTTGATGTGCATATGAAAGGTTAAAGCCTGCCTGCTTTGACAAAACATATGAGCCTATAATTTTTGCCCAATCACTTCCGTCGCCGCCCAAAATACAAACAGCATCATTTTTAGGCTTTGTTATCTCAAACGGAAGTTTTGAAATAGTTTCTTTAAACTCTTTAAACTCTTTTGCAACTAATTTTTCTTCACCATTTTCATCAAATATACCAAGCTCTCGCTCCAAAGGGCACCAGGTATATGGAGGATATTTAAGCTCTACCTGCTCATTTGCGCACCACCAAATCATACCTGTCATACCATTTGCCCAGGATGAATAAAGGTTTGTTCTGGCATAAGCCGCCGAAACCTCACGCGAGCAGAGAAAATCACCTAAAGTACCAATTTCTTCAATAAGACAAGGGATTTGCTCAATACCCTCATAAACCTTAGCCTCAGCAACTGCGTGCAAAAGACCGCGCATACTGTCAATCGGCTCATTTCTGCAGTATTGTGAAAAATATGCATATGGATGAACTGTAGTTACATCAAAAATATCTCTGCGGTCGTTAAGTACATTTGTGCCAAACTGACGAACAGGATGCATATCATCCATTATTGGACGATTATGTGGGTCATATGCACGAATTGTATTACGCATTGTAGTTGCCCATACTGTGTGCTGTGGCCAAGAAGCACCGTAAATACAATCGGTTTCATTACCCGAAGTCCAACCTACAATTACAGGGTCATCCTTAAAACGAGTTACAATTATTCTTATAAAATCCATTGCCATACGAACTGCGGTAGTGTCGGTTGTAAGGGGCTTGCCCTCTAAAACAGGGGGAACAAAAAGGCGCCCGCTCATCCAACCTGTTACTATACCAACTGCAACCTTAAGACCGTGCTTTTCGGCAAGGCGGAGCACCTTATTAAAGCGCTCAAGCATTTCCTCACTGACACCTGCCCTACCCGCTTCGGTATCGGGTGGAAGAACATCATCCTTAAAACTAACCTCAACAAGCTGACCACAGCCGCCATATAGCTGATAAACAGGCTGAAAATCGCTCCACAAGGGAAAAATACGCACAATATCCATTTTAAGTGATGCAATTTTGGCGAAATCACTATCAATAGCCTTTTCATCAAAATTGCTCCACATTTTTATACCGGCATTAGATGCCCAATAGTTTACACCTGTAACAAATCCATTAGTTAACATTTTTATACCTCCGTTTTAGGCAATAAGATTTAAATACATTATACTACGAGCATCGGTAAAAGTAAAGTAATTTTACCATTTAGTTTAAACCTTTAAATCAAATCCATAGCCTACAACAATTCCTGCAACCGCTGACATACAAATTATAAGTATAGGATGTACCTTTTTAAATGCCAACACCGCCATAACTGCAAAAATAGCAAGAGAAATGTAAATATTAAGTTCAGAAAAAGCAGAAATTAGAGCTTTTTTGGAAAATTCACCAGCAAAAAGCACCGTACCCGCAATTGAAACTACTGCCGCGCCAATAAGACCTACAACACAAGGTTTAAGACCTGTCATACAGCCATTTACTATTTTACTGCTTTGAAATTTCTCATAACATTTTGCAACAATTAAGATGATTATAAATGAAGGTAAAACAACACCCAATGTTGCAAAAAATGCGCCGATTACCCCTGCTTGCTCTGTACCTATATAGGTTGCCATATTAATGGCAAAGGGACCGGGAGTTGATTCGCTTACTGCAATAAAGTTAATAAGCTCTGATTCTACAGCCCAATTATGAGCCAAAACCTCCTCACGCATCAACGGAAGCATAGCATAACCGCCGCCAAAGGTAAAAAGGCCAATTTTAAAGAAGGTTATAAAAAGTTCAAACAATATCATCATTTTACTTCGCCCTCCTTTTTTGCAACTACAAAGGAAGAAACAAGTCCCAAAACTGCCGCAGAAACAATTATTATAAGGGTGTTAAGGCTAAGAATTGATGCAATAAACGCTAAAGCGACAATTGAATAGGCAATTACATTTTTTGGACACTTTTTAAACATACCCCAGAAAGATTTTAAAAGCAATGCCAATACGCCTGCACGAATACCGAAAAATGCATATTTAACAGCAGCTATATCAGCAAATCCCTGCAAGAGATATGCAATAATTGTAATAATAATAAATGAAGGTAAAACAACACCAAGTGTTGCAAAAAACGAACCGAAAAATCCACAGGTTCTGTGGCCTATAAAAGTAGCAGAATTTATAGCGATAGGACCGGGAGTTGATTCAGCAATTGCAATAATTTCTAAAATATCATCATCGGTAACCCACTTTTTATTTTCAACAACCTCTTTTTGAATAAGAGGTATCATAGCATATCCTCCACCAAAGGTAAATCCGCCTATTTTTAAAAAAGTAATAAAAAGAGTAAGCATTCGTTTTAATTTTTCTTTTTTGGTCATAACCTATCTCCTATTTTATTTCTACAACAGTAACGCCATCTTCGCCTTCGCCGTAAAGTCCGGGACGACTGGTTTTTACAGAAGGATGATTCCTAAGATGACCACGAACTGCCTTTTTAAGCACACCTGTTCCCTTTCCATGGATAATGGTAACAGTTTCTACTCCCGCAAGAACGGCTTCATCCAAAAATTTGTCTACCTCCATAATGCCTTCATCCGAAGCAAAGCCTCTTATATCTAATTCTCTGCTGACTGTACGCTGACTTTTTGGTGTTAATCCCTTAACGCTGCGTGTTGCAGCCTTTTTAGTACCCTCTCCACCGTTAATAAGCTTAATATCATTAATGCTCACCTTGGTTTTAAGGCTACCCATTACAACAAGCACCGTTTTTCCGTCATTGCTCACAGAATCCACCATTGCTTCTTTGGTAAATCCACGAACCTGAACCTTATCACCTGAAACCAAAGGTCTGTTTGGCGCTTCGGCTATGAAATCATCCTTTTTCTCGTGGGAATCAACCGCCTTTTCCATACCGCGTATGGTTTGCTTTGCAAGAGTGCGCGCTCTTTGCGCCATATCACTGCTATTCTGACGATTAAGCTGCTTTTTAAGGTCCTCAATTTCATTTAAAAGGCGGGATGACTGCTCTCTGGCACTTTCTATAATATCATTTGCCTTTTGCCTTGCCTGCTCCATTAATTTATCACGCTGAAGATGTATTTCGTGAAGCCTGTCCCCAGCTGCTTTTCGGCTTTGCTCCAGTTCGCTTTTAATGCGATTAATTTCTGCTCTATCCTTTTCGGCGGCAACATGGGCCTGCTCCAGTTGACCGACTATAGTTTCAAAGCGACGGTTATCCTCCGAAACAAATTTTTCTGCAAGCTCAACCAATCTGTCCTCCAAACCAAGTCTTTTAGAAATAGCAAAAGCGTTAGATCTACCCGGAATACCTAATAAAAGTCTGTAGGTTGGTTTAAGTGTTTCAACATCAAACTCACAACAAGCGTTCTGAACACCCTTTGTATCAAGGGCAAATGCCTTTAATTCTGCATAATGAGTAGTTGCAACAACTGTTGTTTTGCGGGTCATAAGCTCGGTTAAAATTGCCGTACTAAGCGCCGCACCCTCAACCGGATCGGTACCCGAACAAAGCTCATCAAACAAAACAAGACTATTTTCGTCTGCCTTTTGCAGAATATTTATTATGTGATACATATGAGATGAAAAGGTAGATAAGGATTGCTCTATGCTCTGTTCATCACCTATATCTGCATAAACACCGTTAAAAACGGCAACCTCGCTATTATCATCAGCGGGAACCATCAAGCCACAACAAACCATTAAGCTGAATAAGCCTATTGTTTTAAGAGAAACTGTTTTACCGCCCGTGTTGGGACCCGTTATAACAAGAACATTATAATCCTCACCTAATGCCACAGTAATAGGCACAACATCTTTTTTAGGAATCAGTGGATGTCTTGCATTTTTTAGATATATTTTTCCATTACTATTTATTTTTGGCATTGAAGCCTTCATAGAATACGCCAAATTGGCTTTAGCAAAACACATATCAAGCTCAATCAAAGCTGAATAAGAAGTTATTATACTATCGGCAAATTGGGCAGCTTCGGCAGAAAGCTCGGCTAAAATACGCTCAATTTCCTCTTTTTCCTTAGAGTTAAGAACCTTGATTTCATTATTAATTTCTACAACCGCCATAGGTTCCACAAACAAGGTGGCACCCGAAGAAGATGTATCGTGAACAAGGCCCGGAATTTGAGAACGATGTTCAGCTTTTACGGGTACAACATATCTTCCCTGCCGCTGTGTGATGATTGCATCCTGCAAATGCGCAGCATGACCCGGACTTCTTATAATCTGCTCTAATCGACTTTTAATATTTGCCGCTGAATTTTTAAGCTTACGACGAATATCTGCAAGGGTCTGAGATGCGTTATCATTAATTTCGTCCTCATTTTTTATGCAGAAAAATATTCTGTCTTCAAAATACTTATTTGGTGAAAGAACTCCAAAATAGCTATCTAAGGCTGTAGAAACACCTGCGCAGGTTTCCTTCCACTCCCTTACCGAACGAATTACTCTAAGCACCTCGCCGATTTGCAAAAGGGCGGCAGGAGATAATCCACCACCTGCTTTTGCATTACTGAGATAAGCGTTTACATTTTTAGCGGACCCAAAGGACGGAGCGCCAAATCTTGCAATAAGGCTGTAAGCATCACCCGTTTTTTGCAAAAGCTTTTCAACCTGAGGTAATGAAACTTCAGGAATTATTTCGCTACAAAGTAAAACCGTATCATCAAGAGATGCCTGTTTTGAAAGCAAGGCTAAAACTTTATCTAATTCTAAGGATTTTATACTTTTTTTAATTTCTTTCATACATCAGATTCCTTTTATTAACGATTTATAAAAATCAAGTGTTTTAAACTTATATTCGCTTTGAACAGAAACATACCTTTCGGTTATAAGTGACAAAAGCTCGGCATCATTTTCGGGAATTTCAAAGCTGTAAATCTTACTGAATTCAGAATATATTATGTGACGCATTGCCGCCAATAGTGTAGGATTAACAACCGTAGTATCTTTAACATCCACACTACATTCAAGACAAAAAAGACAGCCCTCGGAATACGAAAATCTGAAGGCTTCATCCTCGCCACATACTGCACACCCCGTAAGATTAGGCATAAATCCCGCAAGAGAAATAAGCTTAAGCTCGGTAACGGCTTTGACAATATTAACAGGCTTACTTTTGTTTGTTAAAAAATGCAAAGAATTTAAAAGTAATCTTAAAATTTCTGTAGGTTCAAATTCCTCGGGAGTTAGTTTTAACGCCATTTCACAAAAATACTGTGCCAAGGCTAATTCTTCTAAATTATAGCGCAAATCAAAAAACAGCTCAATTGGTACACTATCGCTAACCTTGTATGTATCCTTATTATGATACAAAGTAAAATCGGCATAACAAAGCAACGATGTTGCGGCTGAATTTTTGCTTTTCATTCGCCGAACACCGTCTGCAAAAGCTCGTATTATTCCATGCTCTTTTGTAAGAATAACAAGTAGCTTGTCATTCTCACCTATATTGGTTTCTTTGATTATCAGCCCCGGAGTTTGAATTTTCAACTTTGTTTTCTTCCTTGTGATAATTTTTTTGCTCTGCCACATACGAAAGATATGCAAGCACCGAGCCGTTTTTTAAAAACTCATTCCATTTATCATTGTTCATAGCAACCCCTCCAAAAATATGATTTGAAAAAAAGCAGTTACTATGAACGGTAATTTTATGAAGTTAATCCAGCCCTAAAGAATGGATTATTCCACCGCGGTTTCGCCAATCCTCTTTAACCTTTATCCAAAGCTTTAAATTTGCCTTAATACCAAAAAACTCTTCAATGTCCTTACGGGCAGATGAACCGATTCGTTTTAACATTTTTCCGCCCTTGCCTATAATAATGCCCTTGTGACTTTCTTTTTCGCAATATATGGTTGCGCCTACCTCTAAAATAGGCTCGCCTTCACTATTATCACGCTCGAAAAACTGCTCGATTTCAACTGCAGTACCGTGTGGTATTTCATCACTTAAGGTTCTGAGTATTTTTTCTCTTATTATTTCGGCAACCATAACCTTATCCGGTTGATCTGTAATGGTATCGGAATCAAAAAAATGCGGGGCGGGCTCGCTGAACTTTAAAAGCTCATCAACAATAATTTCAATACCATCATTATTTTTGGCCGACATAGGAACAACGGCGCTGAAATCATAGGCCTTCATATACGCTGTTATCATTTCAAGCAGTTCTTCCTTTTTCTCCAACAAATCAATTTTATTAACCGCCAACACTGCCGGAAGCTTACGCTTTTTAAACTGTTCAATAAGTTCAAGCTCAGCAGGAGGTAAATTTTCAGGGTCAAAATGAAATTTAGGTGCTGACTCAACCACAAGAACAGCTGCCTCTACATCTGATAAGCCGTTTTGAGCCGCTTTTGTCATATATTGATCTAACATATTTCTTGGCTTGTGAAAACCCGGAGTATCCACAAAAACAAGCTGATGCTCATTTCTGTTACAAACACCCATAATACGAGTACGAGTGGTTTGTGGTTTATCTGAAACAATTGCAACCTTTTGACCAACAGCAGCATTTACAAAAGATGATTTACCTACATTCGGGCGTCCCACAACTGCAATAAATGCAGATTTTGTTTCTGTTTTCAATTTAAATTCCTCACTATTTTTATTCTTCAAATGCCTCTTCGTCCTCACCGCGGACAACACCAAGCTTTGCTAGAACAAGTTCTTCTTTTTCTCGCATTTTCATCTGCTCCAAGCCACCATTAATATGGTCATAACCCAATAAATGAAGCATAGAATGAACAGTTAAAAACGCTACTTCGCGCTGTAAGGTGTGACCGTAAAGTTCTGCCTGCTTTATGGCGTGATCCACCGAAATTACAATATCTCCAAGCATTTTTGCTCCGTTTTCGGGATTGGTATCATAAAGACCGTTTTCGCCCAACGGAAAAGATAACACATCTGTAGATTTTTCAATATTACGGTAGGTTGTATTAAGCTCTTTAATCTGCTCATCATCAACAAAAGTAACATTCACCTCTGCCGGTTCTAAAAACTCCTCGGTAACCAGAACGGCGTTACAAGCGCGCCTGACTAACATGCGAATACCCGAGGGCAGCTTATGGTTTTTTTGTTTGTCCGTAATGATAACCTTTGTTTTAACCATTATAATTATTTCCTCCTGTTTTCTTCATGCTTTTCATATGCCTTTATAATTTTCATAACAAGTTTATGTCTTACAACATCCTTGCCGGTAAGTTTAATAATTGCTATATCCTCTATGCCTTTTAAAACCGTTAAAATATCACGCAGACCGGATTTTTTACCGTCGGGCAAATCCACCTGAGTTATATCGCCCGTAACAACGACCTTGGAATTAAAACCAAGACGGGTAAGAAACATTTTCATCTGCTCAGGTGAGGTATTCTGAGCTTCATCCAGAATAATAAAGCTATCATCCAGTGTTCTGCCGCGCATATATGCTAACGGTGCTACCTCAATATCGCCACGCTCCTGATGGCGGGCAAAAGCCTCAGCTCCCAACATATCAAAAAGGGCATCATAAAGCGGTCTTAAATATGGGTCGACCTTTTGTTGTAAATCGCCAGGCAAAAAGCCAAGCTTTTCGCCTGCTTCAACTGCCGGTCGTGTTAAGATAATTCTGCTTACCTGCTTTGCCCTGAAGGCCTTTACCGCCATAGCAACTGCAAGATAGGTTTTGCCTGTACCCGCAGGACCTACGCCGATTGTTATTGTATTGGATAAAATCGCCTCTAAATATTTTCGTTGACCTAAAGTTTTAGGCTTTATCGGACGACCACCTGCAGTTATGCAAATACAATCAGAATCGGTTAAAAGCTCAATTTTTTCCTCACTATTTTCGCGCACAAGAGAAAAAACATAATGAAGATTCTGATCAGTTATAGCTTCACCCTTATCTAAAAGTGTTAAAAGACCCTTTATAGCACGCACCGCAAGCAAAACATTTTCGGTTTCGCCTTTTATTTTAATTTCACTTGAATGTGATGAAATACTTACATTAAACTCTTTTTCAATTTCTTTTATATTCTCATCAAAATTACCGAACAGATTTACAATATGTTCTATTCTGTCGATACTGATTGACTGCTCGAACATTTAATTCCTCCAAAATATAATCTAGCCAGTATATTATAGCATATTTTTCCTTCAATTACTAGTATCAAGTAATAATTTTTCTTCAAAAACTATATCTTTTAAACATTTTATTTCGGTAGTAATTATTAAATTTTCATCATCAATTATAATTTTGTGTTGTTTTGTTATGATTTCGCCATTTTGAACAAATTCCTTAACCTTTTTTTCAGCCGCTTCGATTGCCAACTTTTCAGCCTGCTTAGCCGCTAAAGTATAGGTTGTTTGCTTAGTTTTTAAAAATTTTTTTGTAATTATCTTTATAGGCAAATAGGACTCCCCCGAGGATATTTTCTCTTCTTGGCTATATGCAATATACGGCTTTTCAACACCCCCAAGAAAAAGAGGAATTTCAAAATTGAAAAAGCGCAAAGCCTTTTTTTGAGTCTTTTCGCCTGTTTTAATAAATTCAGTCACCTTTAAAGGCTGAACGGTTTTAAAGGTATGCTTTACCTCTGCAGATATACTCCCCATCGACCTGACAAAATCAACACTACCGTCATCATATTCCTTTACCCCTGAAACTAATAGCTGCCCCTTATGAACCGTATCGCCCACCTTTATTTTGGTTACTCCATTTTTTATTTCTATTTTTTTGATTATTGCATCTTCTGCCGCAATAAAATTTGAGGCTGAATTGTTTTTTTCTTCCCATGCCTTTGTTTCAGTAACATCAACAGTAATTTTCGAGCCCTCAATATTAATCGCCGCCCACGACAAACCCTTTTGAACCAGCAAAAGCTCATTCCTTTTTTCTTCCGGATCTATTTCGCTTACCGATACACCCTCATAAATTCCGATTTTATTTAAAGAATTTAAAATATCGCGACTTTTAATATCTTTATTACCGCTTATGCATATATTCCAAATGCAGGATGACATTAAATTTATTATAATAAAGAAAATAATCACTCCGCAAAGCATACCGTACCTTTTTTTATTTTTAGCTATAAAAAACGGTAAACCAACCTTTTGTGTTATATGAATCCTGCAAGGGATTCTTCTTTTATAATTTCTTAATTTTTTAAACGAAGTAATGCCGATTTTAAAATAAACCACACTTCCCCTTACAGATACCCTCCATATTCCAATACCCTTGGCGGCGCATAAATTAAGTAATTTTTCCGGATTTGGGGCTGTTACCCGAACATAAAGATACCCGCACAATAGCCTGTAAATAAGCAAAATCATACATATTTCTCCTAACAAAACTCAATGCTTTTAATAATACCCTTAACAATAATATTAGATTCCGAATAATCAGAAATTGAAAAATCACACCCAATTATTTTTAAGGTGCTTTTTCCTATATTTACACTAATTAAACAATCTGAATATTCAATAATACCATAACAACCATCTATTATTACTTCGCGATTTCCTTTAAGATTAATTTGTGCAAGCTTTGAAAAAGGGTCATCAGACATATGTAACGCCGCGCCAAAAAGTTTAAATTTGTTTTTTACCTTTTTGTTATTGAGTTTGATTTTTTCAGACATTTATACACCAACTTTTAAATATAATATTCTGTTAAAACTTATGTTTATTATCTCTTAAAAATGCTTGGAGTGATTTTATGCCTGCTAAACACAAATCTGCAAATAGTAATTATGACGGCTTAATGGGTTGTTTTATATTTTTTATATCAGCAATTTGTATTTTAAGCTTTACATCAGCAACATCAAAAGGAGCTTTGCAAGGACTTAAAATTTCATCAAATATAATAATACCATCCCTGTTTCCCTTTACCGTAATTTCAGTTTTTCTTCAAAAAAGCGGTGGGCTTTTGTGGGTGAGTAAAAAAATCAATAAAATCACATATACTTTTTTCAAGCTAAACGGAACAGAATTTTCGGTAATACTTATTTCGTTGCTTGGCGGTTACCCAATAGGGAGTAAAATCATTGACGAACTATACAAATCAAGACAAATTAATTACAAAACCGCAAAAAAACTTTTAAGATTTTGCGTAAACCCAAGTCCTGCTTTTTTTATATCTGTAGTAGGTATTAATATTTTAAATAATAAATTAGCAGGATGGATTCTTTTAACCTCAAACACTATTGCCTGCGTTGTTCTTAATCTTTTGTTCAATAACAGTAAAAAAAGCAAAAACGATTATTCACAAACTGATTATATTCAATCAATAAGCCTTTCAGATGCTTTTGTTGAAAGTGTTTTTTCGGGAGCGCAAATTATAATAAGCATTTGTGCCTGGGTAACGCTTTTTTCTGCCATTGCCGAGATACTAAAACCACTATTTTTAAGCCATAACCGATTTGCACTTTTGTGCCCCTTTTTAGAAATAAGCTTTGGAATTAATGAAATAGGCAAAACAGGTATACCTGCATTTTTATATTCTTTTTTGCTTTCATTTGGTGGGTTTTCCACCATATGCCAAGTTAAACAGTCTGCCGAAAAACTTTGCCCTTCTTTTATATATATTTTTTTAAATAGGATTATTCACGGAGCAACCGCAACAATAATTTCTTTTATTTTATTTAGAATTTTTCCAATAAGCAGTGAGGTTTTTTCAAACGGAGCAGATATAAGGCCTGCAGAATATCCACTTTTTATACCGTCAGTTATGCTTATTATTTTTTCGGTTTTATTTTTAATGTTTTTATCACAGCAGAATTTAAAAAGAAATAATTGACATTAAATAAAATAAGAATTATAATTTTTCTGGTGATTAAAATGAACAATACCGATTTAATAAACAAACTTTTTGAACTTAAGGACGATGAATATAAAGAATTTCACTCTAAGCTTATGCCCACTGTAAAAAAGGAAAAAATCATCGGCATACGAGTTCCGATGCTTCGCAAATTTGCCGCAGAATTTTATAAAGTCCCATATGCCGAAGAATTTTTAAATACACTTCCTCATTTTTATTATGAAGAAAATAATCTACACGCTTTTTTAATTGAAAAAACGAAAAATTTCGATGAGGCAATTGAACTTACTGATAAGTTTTTACCCTTTGTTGATAACTGGGCGACCTGCGATATGCTAAGGCCAAAGGTATTTGCAAAAGACAAAGATAAACTGCTTAAATATATTGAAAAATGGCTTAATGATTCGCATCCTTACACAGTAAGATATGGTATAGAAATGCTGATGGTTCATTATCTTGGCGAAAATTTTTCGCCAAGATATGCTAAATTTGTTTCAAAAATCGAATCTAATGAATACTATGTGAATATGATGGTCGCTTGGTACTTTGCTACTGCATTATCAAAACAATATAACAAGATATTACCCTTTTTTAACATACAAACCCTTGATAAATGGACACACAACAAAGCCATACAAAAAGCAATAGAAAGCTACAGAATAACCAATGAACAAAAAACCGAACTCAAAAAACTTAAAATAAAATGATTAAAGGAGCAACTCCCTGCTTTTAGGGAATTGCTCCTTACTATATACACCGATTATTTAATTTTTAAGGTGATTTGTGTTACTTCATTTGCTTTAAGGGGTAGTTCTAAAGGCAGGTATTCAAAGCCGCCTACCTGATTAAAGTAGCGTTTGGTTATATCCTCGGTTTTGATTTGTGTATTCGCGCTAACGGTAAGGATATTATTAAATAAATACTCTTTTTCATTAAGCGCTATAACCTCAGATTTATTATCTACAATAATTGGTAATTTATAAAGGGCATCTTTTTCGGTTACAACACTGATTTTAACTTGGTCACTTACAAACTCATAATCAAGCTTAAAGTTTAACTTTTTTTCACCAATAACCGAAATATTTACCTTTTGATTATCACCCGAAGCGGAAATCTCGACCGTTTTATCGGTATCACTTTCATATTCACCCAAGATTATTCTTGGGGTCATACAATAGGTATTTTGGGCATTTCTTAAGGTTTGAAAATTGGTAGGCTCTACAAGGTGGAAGTAGTGCATTGTTGCCGCACATATTGCCCCGTACTTTTTATGCCAGAGCAGATTAAGGTTACCACCCATATTACAGCGATTATCTGCTACACCTTGTTCAAAATCAATTGCCGAAACGGTTGCCCTTAAATCCCCAACAGAAACAAGCTTTAAATAGCCGTTTTGGAATGCTTTAATTCCATACTGCTCTTCTCTTGGAAGTATAACCTCTTCAAGATTACTAAAATCCTTTTCATCCATATGCAGATACATTAAAGCAACCGCTTTTGTGTGTGCAAAGGCGTGATGAATACAGGCGGGCTGTCCGTTTCCATATTGCATAAGTCCCGCGTATAGGGCGCCATCTACCGTACAACGCTCCAATAAATCAAAATTAAGAGCCGCCGCTTTAGCAAAGCGCCTGTCATATTTAGCAATTCTTGGGAATGCCTCCTGAACACCGTCGGATGTACGACTGCCCCAATATGTCCATTTATTATGACGACTTCCAAAAGAATCATCAATAGCACCGTCGGGCATAATAAATTCCAAATGTGCAAGAGCTTTATCGCAATAATATTTAAGCTTAGTTTCATCATTCATATAGATTGCATATTGAAGCAAAAGCTGAATACTTTCCTCCAGATTATAGCCAATATCAATTCCGCGACAACCCTTTTCGGTAACTATTTCGTGAGGATGACATTCGCCAAAAAGTAGCCCGTCACTATCAAATTTATCATAACATAAAGACTCCCAATAATTGGCCTCTTTTTTGTATTTTTCATCGCCCAGCATATTATAACAAAGGGCAAAAAATGCGGCGGCACCGCAATAATAATTTATTACGGGCTTAAACCAATCGTAATGCATAAACGCAACAGAACCCTCTGCCATACGGCAGAAAATATTATACCATTTATTATAAATATCTAGGGGGATTTTTCCTTTGAAATTATGTAATGTTTCACCCACTGCCATAGCTGAAAAAAGGCCCGTACCATACCAAACGGCATTTATATCGTTGTACCAAGTTCCCTCAGGGGTGAGTACGTTATTTTCCGACCAATCGACCGCTTCATCGGCCGCCTTTAAATATTTTTCATCACCCGTTTCGGTATATAAAAGGGTATATGCGAGGATTGAATCCGCAAAGCGACCATGCACAAAACCGCAAGCAGGACAGAGCATTGCACCCTTTAAATATGGGTCATCAATGCCTTTTACGGTGCGGTCAAGCATATAATCGCACCATTCTTTAAGCAAAGCAAAAACCTGTTTTTTTGTTAAATTCATAATAATATTTCTCCCCTTTAAGAGTTATTATATTATTGTTTTATCACAAAAAAAGCCTTTTGTCTATATATAATAGTATCACAAAATTGTATAATAGTACCATTCAAAAACGGAATATCCAATTAAGGACACTCCGTAAACGCTTTTACTTATTTTTAAAATATTCTAATTCATCTAAAAAGTAAGCATTTGAAAAAGCACGATTACCATCAAGATCAATAACCTCTACCCTGAAATACTTCCAATTATCGCCTATTTTAAGCTCTGCTTCGGTTACAGTTTCGCCGGGTGTTGCCCACTTTGCCCCACCCATACGGTATGCAGAATATACCGAAATAAGCTTTGCAGGAGATGTTTTTACATGCAAAACATCATCTTCCATATAAAGTTCTTTTATTTCGGGACCGGTAGATGCATAAAAATTACCGTTTTTAAGGGAAGTCATAATTGAATTGTGAGAAAGTTCATTTGCCTTTACCATAACCCAACCGCCGCAATTATCGGAATAGGGATTTTCGGGAGGCAAATCACCATGACTGTCATCAGCAGCAACACAAAAAAGCCGATTACCTCGCCGAAGCATATAATCGTAAAAATCCATATCATATTGAATATGACCGACCGATTTACCGCCATTATTATATATTTCAACACCCCAAACGCCGTCAAACATATACATATCCTCGTGGGTCTGGAGAGAACCCGACGGATGATTAAACATTACAAGCATATTGTTTTCTTTTGCAGTTTTAATTACATTCTGAAAGCATTTTTCAGAATATTTTTTTTCAAAATCCGGGGTGCCGATATATTTAAGCTGAGGAATAAATCTTTTGCTATCCTTATAATAAATTGAATTTGGATTATAGCATATCATCCTGAATTCATCTTCATCTAAAGGGAAAATATTCAAATGGCAGTCAGTAGAAAAAATATAGGGCGAACCTTTATTGATAGCAAATTCATAGCCCTGAAGAATAATAAAATCCTCATCATTAAGCTCACGGTGGTCAACCATCAGTTCATGGTCGGTAAGGGCCAAAACACTATAGCCGTGAGATTTATACATATCTTTTTTATCTTCAGGTGAAATCCTGCCATCCGAATCGGTTGTATGACAGTGCAAACAGGTTTTATAAAATTTGCCTTCATTTGAAATTAAGTATTGCTTCATTGCATTTGCCCTCTTTATAAGTTTTTTATAATTATAACATTCTTGCACCTATTATTCAACATATAATAGGTAAAAAATTCAGTTAAATCGTTCAAAAAACCGCCTTGTCATTACAACAAGGCGGTTTGAATTAAAGCTCATATTTCATACCTAGCATTTCATATTTTGCACCGGTCAAAGGATTATAATCTAAAAATTCAATATTATTCTCCCCAACAATTTCAATAGCGGTGGCTTTATTTTCGGGTGTATCGGTAATACCGGGAATAAGTGGCATACGGAAAATATGCTCCTTTCCGCTATTTTTTAACCACTGAATATTCCGAAGAATAACCTCATTATCCACACCCGTATATTTTTTATGAAGTTCGCTATCAACAAGCTTTATATCCTGCATAATGTAATCAAACTTACCGATTACCTTTTGGTAAACTTCTTCAGTTGCAAAACCACTTGTTTGAATTGCTTTATGAACTCCCGATAGTTTTTCAGCCAGTTCCAAAACAAAATCAGGCTGCATTAAGGGTTCTCCGCCTGAAATTGTTATTCCGCCGCCCGTAGCATTTAAAAAATCGGCATTTTTAAGCAGTATTTCGGCAAGTTCTGAAGCTTCAATTTCCTTGCCGGACACCTTAAGGCAACCGTTAGGGCAGGTATGAAGGCATCTGCCAAAGGGCTTACATTCGGGGTGATTGCAAGGTGCATAACACATTTTACAATCCACACAACCATTTTTTTGAATCATAAGCTGAGGTTTAGAATCTAACCCTTCGGGATTGTGACACCACTTACAACGAAGTGGGCATCCCTTTAAAAACACCGTTATTCTGCAACCCGGACCATCGTGAACCGAAAGCTCTTTAATATCAAAAATTGTACCCTTCATAGATTACACCGTATATTGCTGACGGCGGAGCACATGGTCCTGATATTCGGGATCTAACTCCACAAAATAAGCACTCCAGCCCCAAATACGAACAACAAGCTGCTGATGCTTTTCGGGGTGTAATTGTGCATCCTTTAGCTTTTCGGTATTAACGGCATTGAGCTGCATTTGATGACCGCCCATATCTACGAAAGCCTTAACAAACGCTGAAAGCTTTTTAATGCTATCCTCACCCTCAAACATACTGCTTGCAAATTCCAAGGTTAAAGGGCCGCCGTTGATTACGCTTTGTAAATTTGGCTTTGTAAAGGATTGAATAACCGAAATAGGTCCGTTGAGCTTTGCAAAAAGACTTGCAGAAAAGTTTGTGCCAAATGGCTCACCCTTTCTTCTACCGTCGGGAGATGCACCGATTTCATCAGCGTGCCAAAGGTAATACATTGCCGAGCCTGTGCCTGCACGATAAATTCCGCCCCGTTCATTTGTTTTACCCTTAAGACTATCTGCAAAGGTATCAAGCAACATTTTTGCCTTTAAATCGCTACGGTCATCGTTATTACCCATTTTGGGCGCTTCAAATCTAAGGAGATGTAAAAGCTCAGCATTGTTTTCAAAATTGGAATCCACCGCATTGATGAGTTCATCAGCAGTTACAGTTTTATGGACAAAAACATATTTTTCAATAGCCGCCAAGGAATCGGATGCAGTGGCAACACCCGTACCGTGAATACCAAAATTATTGTATTTTCCGCCGTTATAAATATCACAGTCCATCATAACATTCATAAAGGGGGAAGGAACGAACCACATATTATCAAAGCCTTTGCAAATGCCATCGGCAGTGTTTTTAACCTCGGCTTTTACCTTTGCTTCAAATTCTTCATAGGTGTTGCAATTTTTTAAATCACGATGCAGGCAGGTATCAATGACCTTTGGAAAGTTAAGAGCGCCTATATTTGCTACATCTGCGCCTACCTTAGGAACAATAAACTCCCAACAAGCGGCAACAACATAATCTCTTGCATCCTCTAAACTGTAGCCCAGCTTGGTAAGACCTTCAATAACTACATCATCATTGGAATACTGTGGGAAACCAAGACCTGCTTTGGTAAGCTTACTGCCCTCTTCATAAACCTCTAGTGGGGTGTTTTTATTTACTCTGAGATTGATTTTAGGGTCAATTAACAGAAGATTTGCGCTTGCTTTAAGGCATAGAGATGAAAGCAAATTAAAGGCATTGTTTCCGTATTTATCCATACCGCCAAGTACCATACTCTGACCGTTATCACCCTGCTGAACACCGGGATAGAGGTCACTATCCTTATTAAAGGATAAGAAAAAGTCCTCTAAAAGCTCTAAGGCGGTTTCTTCATTTAAAACACCTTTATCCATATCTGCTTTTAAATAAGGATATATATATTGGTCAAATCTGCCTACGGTTATGTGATAGTTGCCCTCTAGCCACAAGGTAAAATGAATTATACGGAAAAACTGCAAGGCTTCATAAAAGCCTGTGGCACCATAACGGGGCACCCTTTTTAAAACAGCGGCGAGTTCCGTTTTACCCTGCTTTTCTGCCTCAGCCTGATATCTGTCAGCAAGGTCAATAATAGCATCTATAGCTCTTTTGCCGTATTCATCGGCGGTTTCGCGTTTGGCGAGCAGACCCTCAGCAATAACCGACTCATAATCGGGCGAAAGGTTGGACATATAGCCGAGCTCGTGAATATAGTGTTTTTCCTTAATTTCTGCCCATTCTGCCTCGGTAAAAACATCGGGAATATTGGTTGCTGTACGCATAAAACAGATTTTTTCATCGGGTAAAAATACGGGCATTTGAAGGGATAGCATTTTTACAAGTCTTCGAGTCATTCTCTCCTTTGGAGAAAGTCCTGAAGCCGAAAACTCCTCAGCCATATTTTTAATTTCACTAACCTCTTTACGGTAGGCGTGATGTTGCTTTGATGTAATAAAATCGCGTAAAATCTTGCTCATAAAAACACTCCCTTTAAATTTGCATTATCGTTAATGTTATTATACTACCTATCGTCAATTTTGTCAACAATAAAAAATGACATATAAACCAAGTTATTATGCCGCAAACCCTCCGGATTTTCAATCCAAGAGGGTTTGCAATATATTAAATCTCCCTATCTATACATAAAAGACAGCGGATAATGTGTCTTGGCTTTTTTCTCATTTAATTAAACCCATATCTGCTTCGTAAGTTTTTATTTTTAAATTGAATATCGAAGGGTAAAATCAATAATAGGCAAATTATCTTCAAGTCCGTGAGGATGATGTTCGCAAGCTTCTTTGCCGATAGAAACAATTATTCCGCCTTTTTCGCGATAATATTTTTCTAAGATAGCACCATTTTCGATATAAGGAACAACAGTATCCGCCTTGCCGTACACCAAAATAATTGGGATTTTGTTTTGGAGCAGAATATGCATTTTATCAATGGGATGCTCTCTGTAACAAATAAGCTCAGAAAGGGTCATTCCCGTAGCATCTGTAAACTCTTTAAACATACTGTCATCGGCTATTCCAAGTCCCGCTGGGCAAGAAAGAAGATTTAAAACAGGGGCATCTAAATACAGGGCGGAAACACATTCAGGATATTTAGCCGCAAACTTAGTGCCAATAAGTCCACCGCAACTCATTCCAACAGGAACGCACTTTTTATAAAGTCCGTATTCAGTCTGCAAGTAGGTTGCGAACCTCTTTTTTAAATCAAGATCTTCATCAAGGCACCAACGGGTTTTATTTTTAATATAAGCAAGGTGCCAACCGCGTTTTAACATTTCAATTTCAAAATTAGGGAAAGCACCAAAATATTCGGTTTTGAATAACCAGTTCTTATTTTGATTGGGCTCCTTTGGAAATACAAGAATTGCTTCTCTTCCCTCAAAATTAAAATCAATACGTTTAAATCCGTTCCAAATAGATTCTGTCATTTTCAACACGCCTTTTGCTATATATTTATTC
>JAGAOS010000011.1 GCA_017623575.1 Clostridia bacterium | reverse complement strand
AGCCTTCCCCTTGACGGGGAAGGTGTCACGAAGTGACGGATGAGGTGAGTGACGCAAAGCGGCACAATTAAAGACTTTTGCAGGCTTTTTGTCACCTCATCCACCGCTGACGCGGTCCCCCTTCCCCGTCAAGGGGAAGGCGTTCAAACCACAATTTATCGGGTGGCTTTAAAAAGGCACAGCACAGACTAAAAAACCGCCTTACACCCACAAATAAAATGGACGCGGGGTAAAGGCTACGCCGTATCCACAAACCGATTCGTAATAAAACCGGTCCGCGACCGGAACGAGATTTTTCCCAACAATCAGAAAAGAATCAAAAAATTAACAAAAAATTTAACGATTGCAAAATCAAATGTTATATAGTATAATAAAATATAATGCAAAAGGGGAGGACAATTAAGGTATGGCAAAACATAAGCATATGCACAAGCGTGGCGCCAAAATGCGTACCCGTCTTATGATAACTGCCGCATTTGTTCTTTTGCAGATATTGGTCTTTATGGCTATGGCGTATCTTTTTGCAGGGCGCAAGCAATGGGTATATATAATATTTCAGGTAATAAGTTTTTTAACGGTTGCCAGAATTGTTACCAAAAAGGCTAATCCAAGCTACAAGCTTATGTGGATAATTTTTATTCTGCTTTTTCCAATTGTGGGCGGACTTTCCTACCTTGTGTGGGGCGGCGGACGAATTTTCCCCCATGTAAAAAAAAGAATGCGAAAATTCAGCGAGGGGGCAGAACCCTTTTTAGAGCAGGACCCCAAGGTTAAAAATCGCCTTTGCTATGATGATTTGCACCATTCAAGGCAATCCACCTACCTTGAAAAGGCATCGGGCTTCCCCGTTTATGATAATACCGAATGTGTTTATCTTTCCCCCGGTGAAAGGGCGCTTCCCGTAATTTTAAGGGAGCTTGAAAAGGCTGAAAAATACATCTTTATTGAGTTTTTTATCCTTTCAGAGGACAGTATGTGGGAGCCAATACATAAAATACTTAAAGAAAAGGTCAAAAAGGGCGTGGATGTCCGCGTTATTTTTGATGATTTCGGCTCCATTACAAGGCAGTATAAAGGCTTTGCAAAGCGCCTCAGGGAAGAGGGCATAAAGGTTAGCGTATTTAACAAAATATCGGCATCGGTAAACATTTTTCAAAACAACCGTAACCACCGCAAAATAATAGTAATAGACGGCAAGGTGGCATTTACGGGCGGTATGAATATTGCCGATGAATATATAAACGCCATAACCCTTCACGGCTACTGGATGGACTGCGCCGTTATGCTAAAGGGCAAGGCTGTATCATCCTTTGTTGTAATGTTTTTAAATATGTGGGGCTTTTGTGTGGGCAAAAAGCAACGGTATGCAAAATATATAACCGATTATGTGTGCCCAACCGCAGGCTTTGTTCAGCCCTATTCGGATAGTCCTATAAGTGATAAAAATCCCGGTGAGGGCTTATATATGCAAATGCTTAATACAGCGCAAAAATATGTGTATATAGCCACCCCTTATCTTATAGTGGATAACGCAATGACAAGGGCGCTTACTCTGGCGGCTGAATCGGGTGTGGATGTAAGAATTATCACCCCCCATATTCCCGATAAAGGCTATGTTCACCCCGTAACCCAGTTTTCCTATGAGGATTTGCTGGAGGCAGGGGTTAAGATATATGAATATACACCCGGCTTTATACATTCAAAGTTTTTTGTGTCGGATGACCGCGTGGCAACCGTCGGCACCATAAATATGGATTACAGAAGCTTCTTTTTCCATTTTGAGTGCGGCGTGTGGATGTGTGGCAATGATGCTGTTATGGATATTAAAAATCATTTTTTGGAGCTGCAAAGGCAAAGCCAGAAGATAGAACGCAAAAAATGGCAAAAGCGCCCCTTAAGGCAAAAGCTTAAGCAGGCAATACTCTACTTTTTTGCGCCGTTTATGTAATTAATTTTCCAAAAGGAGAAAACAAATATGAAAAAATCTTTACTTACAATTATTTTAGCAATAGCCTTGCTTGTTACCCTTGTTTTACCTGCAACGGCAGAGGGAACAGGCAGCCTTAGCACAACCGCCAAGCTTTTAGAGGATGGCACCAGCTTTGTTGTAGAGCTTAATGTAAAAAACAATCCCGGTATAATCGCTTTAGAGGCTGAGGTTGCTTATGATAGCAGCGTTTTAAGGCTTAAATCGGCTAAAAACGGTGAAATTTTTGAAAGCATTTTTACACCCAGCCAGACCTTAGCGGTAAATCCTTATAAAATTATCTGGATGGACGCTACCGCAAGTGAGGATATTAAAACCAACGGCGTGCTTGCAGTATATACCTTTGAGGTTTTAAATACTGCCGCCATTGGTCAGACCGAAATTAAGTTTAATATTACCGATAGCGTAAATTATGAAAAGAATGATACCTCTAAATTCAAAGGCTGTAAATTTGCCGTTACGGTAACCGGCTCGGCGGCTGACGGTCAGCAGAGCAACACATCATCAAAGGCAAATAATACAGGCAGCAATGCAGACCAAAATGAGCAGGCCATTGAGGTTCAAAAGCCAATTAAGGATAACACAGCGTCAGATACCGTTTCTGATAAAAGCAGTTCATTATCGGCCGATACCTCTTCAGAGCTTCAGGATGATGCAAATGAGGAGATTGACGAAGCCGACCCCGAGGGTAAGGATCGCACCCTTGTTACAATACTTACCATTGCCGCAGTGCTTGTTGTAGGCGTTGTCATTACCTTGGTTGCCCTTTATTTTAGAAAAAAATCAGGGGATAAAAGCGAATAATTAATTTTTAAAATATATTAAAGACCGCCCTGCTCCAAAACGGAGCAAGGCGGTTTTTTACGGTATGTAATTAGGGGGAGGGGAGTTTTTCTTGCGGAAGGTAGCAGGAGAAACTCCAAACTGCTTTTTAAAGCAATGGGAAAAATAAACTAAATCGTTAAATCCACTGCGGTATGAAATTACGCTAATAGGTCTGTCGGTTGTAGAAAGCAGAACCTGAGCCTTTTCAAGACGAAGCAGATTTACATAGTTTGTAATCGTAAAGCCTGTGTATTCCTTGAATTTACGGCACATATAGGATTTGTTGTAACCAAATTTTCTGGCAAGTCCCGGAACGCTAAGGTCAACTGTATGTCCGTCCTCGTGACCAACATACTTATTTATATAATCAACAATTTCATAAAACTTTTCATTTGTAGGTATTTTTATTTTGGAGCTATAATACCCTTTGCTGAAAAAAATTCCCAAAAGCATATATACACTTCCCATTAAGCAGGGGGAATTACTGTTTGAAAATTCAATCAAACGGTCTATTTCATTAATAATATCATTATCCTCAATGTAGTCACTTAAAACAATTATTTGCTCGCGCAGGGGAATTAGATGTTCCTTTGTAAAGGTGGAATCGTTATAAAGTCTATCTGAATCAAACATAACGGTATAACACTTTACACCGTTTTCTCCCGAAAAGCCGGTGTGCATATCATAAGGATTAACAACAACAATTGAGCCGGGTTTTGCAATAATCCTTTTTTGGTTAAGTGTTATAATAAGCTCACCCGATATTACTCGAAAAAATTCAAGTCTCAGGTGACAGTGGGGCTTGAAAACCAATGAACTCGGAATGCTTTTTTCCAACAAGGAAACCTTTATGGATTTTTCTTTGTTTGATATGTGATTTTGGTTTTGGGGGATGTTTTGTGTTTTCATAAAGCAGAACCTCATCAATTAAGTAAATATAAGACAACTATAACAAAAAATTTCCACTTGATAATCTCTTGATTTTTATTATAAAATATAATTGGAATTTTGTCAATGTATATAATGTGTTTATCTGAAAGCGGTTTAAACATAACTTATTGGGTTTTTATCTGCATAGTTTTGTGTAAATAATACAAAAATGTTTGAAAATTCCTTGTTTTCATTTAAATATATTTAAAATTGCACAAAATCAAACATATTTAAAATAGTAAATATTATTTTTGATTTATAATTTATTAACCAAAAATTTCAAGGTTGGTAAAATTATGACAAAATAATTAACAGTGCTATTTAATTTACAAATTTTGGTAATCAAATAAGAAGGGGAGCAATATTATGAAAAAAATGTTGTCGGTTATGCTTGTGTTTGTGCTTCTTTTAAGTAGTGTAACCACAGGCGCATGGGCTTTGGACAATTCAGCTCCTGTAGGTGTTAACCTTATGAAGGATTACACCTATAAGGATTGGAAGGTTACAAGCCGTGCTACAATAAACGCGCCTACCGAAAGTTTTTCGGGCGATACCTCCAACGCTTTCAGCGTTACAAAGCTTATGTGGCGTTCTGCCTATACTAAGCTTGATTTGGAGGCAGGGCAAACCTATGAGCTTAAGTTCTATTATAAAGAGGAAGCTCCAAGTAAGGTTTACCTTACCGATAGTGATAACCGCGGTGTGTTAATGGCGCCTACAGGCACAATGACCTTTGGTGAAGAAATCACATTAACAAACAAAGATTATTCCAATAACCTTTTAAACGACCTTAACTATAATGTTCCGTCGGATAAAGAGGGTTGGAATATTGTTACCGCCGTGATTTCACCCTCTGTTACAGGTGAGCATACATTTTGTTTTACAGGTGCAGCCCCTGATGTTAATGATTTAAGCCTTATTCACTTTAGTGATTTCAGCTTGGTTAAGCAGGGCGAGGACCCCAATGTTCTTAACGATACCGTTATGGCAGGTCTTAAATGGAATGCACTCTGGAATACCGGTCTTAGAGATCCTAAGGCTGCAGATCTTGATAAATCTCAGTCCTATAGCGGCAATGCCTATGCAATGACCTTTGGCAGAAATTCAAGATACCGCGATAACTACACTACAGTTACTCTTGAGCCGGATACCAAATACAATTTCTCATTTCGCTATAAATCCGGAACAACCGATGAGCTTATCTACAAAATAGGTTTTGTAGATGCTTCAAAGGTGAATTTCAGCACCATTAAGGGTGATTTTGTTAAGAATCACCTCACCGATGCTTCTACCTCACTTTTAGGTGAAAATGAGGCAACCATAGGTCAAGAGCTTGGTGGAGTTTGGAATTTAGCCAGCACAACCTTTACTACAGGTACTGCCAAAGAATATATAATGTATATATTTGTTAGTGAGGTTGTAGCCGACCAGGGCTTTACAATCCTTACTCTTAGTGACTTCAACCTTGTTGCAGAAGAAAAGGAGCAGGAAATTCCCGAAACCGCCACCAGCCAGCTGCTTAATGTTGAAAACTGGAACTCCACTTGGAGATTACAGGGCGCTACCATAAATATTGAAAATTCAACCGACTCCTGTAAGGGCGGTGGGGCTGTAAGCGTTAATAAATCAAATTGGCGTTCTACCTTTGTTAAGCTTACCCTTACTGCAAACACAAAATATGATCTTACCTTTAATTATAAGGGCACTTCTGCAGTATCAAACCTACATTTAATTGCTTTAACTGATATTGATGATGCTAAATATGCAAATAACCTTGACCATATTATTCAAACTTTAAAAGCAGGTGCTGGCACTGTATTTACTCAAAGCTATTCTGCCCTTAATTATGACGGAAATACCTGGAACGAGGTATCGGCAAGCTTTACTACTAAGAACAATACCGAATATTACCTTGTTTTTGAAAATAATACAAGTGGCTCGGGCTTTGTAGCCTCCGATTTCAGCCTTGTTGCAGAAGAAGGACAGCCTGAACAGCCTGATGAAGAAAATGCATTGGCAAACTCTAAAGCAACCGATTGGTTCTCTAGTTGGAACGGAGCTGCCGGTACCGAAGTGAGCGGAGCTATATCTGTAAGATGCGCCTACCGTTCAGCTTATACAAAGGTTACATTAAAGCCAAATACTAAATATGATCTAAGCTTTAGCCACGGTGAGGTAAGAGTTACAGATATAAGGGTTTTTGCTGCAAGCGAGATTACCAACCCCGCAACTCAGTTAATGACTCCCGATTCAAACGGAGGTCCTGCCCCGGGCGGTACAACCAACCTTGCAACAGATACAGTGGCAACAACCTGCCCTGCAACACCTGCAGCAGGTGAATTCTATACTTCATCTGAAAGCTTTACAACTACCAATGAAACCGAGTATTATATTTTCCTTGATTGCGGAGCCTTCAGTACTACAGCTATACTTTTAAAAGATTTAAAGCTTGTTACAAAGCAAGAATCTGAAGAAATTACAGACCCCAACGCTCTTAACGATACCGTTATGGCGGGTCTTGCCTGGAATGCAATCTGGAACACAGGTCTTAGAAATCCTAAGGCTGCAAATCTTGATAAATCTCAGTCATATAGCGGTAATGCATATGCAATGACCTTTGGCAGAAATGCAAGATACCGCGATAACTATACCACAGTTACCCTTAAACCCAATACTACATATAACTTCTCATTCCGCTATAAGTCCTCAAGTGATGGACAGGGCGAAGTTATTAGTGATATAGGCTTTGTAGATGCTTCTAAGGTTAATTTTTCAACCTATAAGGGTGATACAGTTGCTTCTCACTTAACAGATTCCGCTACACCTATTTTAGGTAAAGATAATGCGGTTAAAGAACAGTTAACCGATGGTACTTGGAATCTTGTTACTACTACTTTCACTACCGGTGATGCTAGCGAATATGTAATGTATCTCAATTGCCAAACCAAAAATGGCGATGCAGGCTTCCAAGTTTTCACTCTCAGTGATTTCAGCCTTGTTGAAGGTGAAGGCGGTTCATCTGATACTCCCCAATCGGTTGTCGACCAGCTTATTAATGTTGCAAACTGGAACTCCACCTGGAGATTACAGGGCGCTACCATAAAAATTGAAAATTCAACCGACTCCTGTAAGGGCGGTGAGGCTGTAAGCGTTAATAAATCAAATTGGCGTTCTACCTTTGTTAAGCTTAACCTTACTGCAAAAACAAAATATAAGCTTACCTTTAATTATAAGGGAACCTCTGCAGTATCAAACCTACATTTAATTGCTTTAAATGATATTGATTCTGCAAAATATGCAGCTAAACCTGACCACTTAATCACCGCCTTAAAGGATGGTGTTGGTACTGTGTTTACTCAAGGCTTTGCTGCCCTTAATTATGACGGAAACACCTGGAATGAGGTATCCGCAAGCTTTAAAACCAATGATAATACCGAATATTATCTTGTTTTTGAAAACAACACAGCCGGCTCGGGCTTTGTGGCATCCGATTTCGCTGTTGAAATTGACACCACTCCTGATGAGGATGATGAAGAGGAGCTACCCGATCCCGATAATTTACTTGCTGATACCAAGCCCGCCGATTGGACCTCCAGCTGGGGCTATAAACAGGGCGTTTACTCGGGTAATGCCATAAGCCTTGGTGTTGCTTGGCGTTCGGGTTATACAAAGGTTACCTTAAAGCCCAATGTTTCTTATAAATTCCAGTTTAATTTTGAAAATGTTAAGGTTAAAGATATAAGAGTGTATGCTGCTTCAGAAATTACTGATATGGATACCCAAATGCTTTCAGCAGAAGGCGGCGGAGCAGTAACGGGCGGTACAAATAACCTTGCACCTGATGCAATTACCAGCACTTGCATTGCCCCTGTACTTGGTGAAACCTACACCGCCTCTGAGATATTTACAACATCTTCGGAAACGGAATATTATATTATTTTTGATGCTACTGAATTTGTTGTAAGCTCTATTCTACTTAAAAAAATAAGCCTTAAAAAGTATTTTGACCCCGCAACTGATATATTTGGTACTATAAGGAACACCAATGGCGGTACCGTTAAAAACAAGGGTGAAACTCCCTATGCAAAGGGTAAAGAAACCACCGTTACCGCAACACCTTTAGAGGGCAATACCTTTGATGGTTGGTATGATGCCGATGGCAAAAAAGTATCCTCCGATGCGTCTTATACCTTTACAGTAAAGGGTGAATTTGATTTAACTGCTAAATTTAAAGGTCCCAATATGCCATATATAGATTGGATGGCTGAAAACGGTATGGATGGTACCTTTGAAACAGGCACTATGCTTGGTTGGCATGCTTATGATCCAAGTTCAGGTGCTGTTGCACATTTTGCAACCTTTACTCCTAAGGATTTTGCTTCGCATAGCGGCAAAAAAGCATTGGTTATAAGTGCCCGTTATCAGATGTCTGATTTTGAGTTCACAAATTTAACCAAAAACTCTGATTATTATTTAAGCTTCTACATTTACTGTCCTGATTTAACACCTTATGACCCGACTGCGGAAGTAGGTAAGCAAGGCTTTAGGCTCAATCAGCTTTCTCTTAGCGTAGGCGGCGATACTATCTGGAATAAGAACAATCAATTCAGTGACGGAAATAACGGCTGGCACAGAGTAGAATTTTTCTTCAACACAGGTAATGCCACCAGCGCAACCCTTTCAATATTCTATGCCGGTGATACTAATGCTACCGAAAAATCCGTTCATTTGGACGATGTTATGTTTGTTCAGTATGCGGCAGACCGACTTGATAATGGCGATTTTGAAGCAGGCAAGGAGCATTGGATGGGTGAATATACCCATTCTGATGAGGGCGGCAATAAGGCTGCCGGCATTGCAAAGGATAAGAAAATGTATCAGTCTGTAGCTGTAGATGCACACTCATCTTACACCGTAAGCTTTAAGGCTAAGGGTGAGCTTAAAGTGGCAGCTACTCAAATTAATAAATATTCCACAAAGCCCTCAGACCTTGTAAGCTCTGTAACAAATGTTGCTACATCAGGTGATTGGAATGAATACACCTTTGATGTTTACACAGGTATGAACAGCGCAATTAATCTTGTATTTGAAGCACTCGCCGACGGTGCAATGGTGGATGATATTAAGATTGTTAAGAACGGGGATGCCGCAGGTACAGTACTTGAAAAAATCGACTTTGAAACCGACCGCTTTGCTATTAAAAACAGCACAACAAATACCGATGTTTATGAAGTATATGAGGGTGCAGAATTTGCACATAGCGGTAATAAGTCACTTCACTTTAAGAACGGTGCCGCCGATAGCAAAACCGAGTATGTTTTCAATGAGTCATATCTTGGCTTCCAGATAAGCAACAAGCGTGTTTATAGGCTTTCCTTCTACTATAAAACAGCAAAGGGTAACGCACTTAAAATTTCACCTGATTTCTTAGGAACTCAGGCAGGCAAGATTAGTGTTACACAAACTGCTGCAGGTGACGGTTGGTACTTGGTAGAATTCTTTGCTTCTTCCTCCTCTGCTGTATATTTCGACCCGATTATTGCTAATATAGCAGGAAAAACCAAGGCAGATTTCTATGTTGATGATATTACCTATACCATTATGTCTGCCGTTGTTTTGGATAGTGAGCCAACTGCACTTTATGCCGAGCCTCCCGTTGCACTTCTCTACAACGAAGGCTTTGAGGAAGCTATTACAAGCAAAAACTGGGGCAAGCTTACCTCATCTATGAAGGTTGTAAAGGGCGATACTCAGTTTGGCGATAAGTTCTTAAGAGTAAACGGCAAAACCTTCTATGTTCTTCCTGTTACGGTTGAGGCAGGCGTACAGTATTACTTCTCCGCATCGGTTCGCGGTAAGGGTGGATATATTGGTCTTTCCACTACCGTTGACGGTAAAACACTCTTTGAAGGTGTTTCGGGCAAGTTAGAATCCTTTGTTTCTGCCAACTCAAACAAATGGGTAAGAGATGGCTTTAAGTTCTCCGCACCTATGTCGGGTACTGTCTACCTTGTAATCGCACAGGAAAGCGGAAGTATGGATATTGATAATGTTCTTATTTATAAGGAACAGTACGCATTAGAGGAAGTTCCTTTTGGTCACGATATTATTAAGCCTTATGATTACAAGGCAACTTCCGGCAAAAATTATATTGTAAACGGCGGCTACAATGCCGACGGAAGTGTTGCAGAGGATGGTAGCCCCTCAACAGGTGATACCTTCCCCGCAGTAACAATCGTTTTAATTACCCTTGCAGCAGCAGTAGTTATGCTGCTTTCGGGTCGCAAAAATAAAAAGGAGGCTGAATAATTATGAAAAACATTAAAAATATAATTTGTTTATTATTGGCTTTTGCTTTAGCATTCAGTCTTCTTGCAGGTTGTAGCAAAACAGGTGATGATGTGGCGGTTTCCTCTAAGGAGGAACCCACATCCTCTGAAACCCCCTCTACCGAGGAACCCCCTGTAGATGAAGAACCCCCTGTAGAATCTGAGGATGAGGAGCTATGGCCTGAAGACGATTGGGAAGATGAAAACTTTGAATTTGATTTAGATGAACCCATTGTAGCAAACCTTGAAGTTTTTAACGGCAGTAAGCCTATTATTGAAAATTATCACGGATTTACGGGCGGTGTTTATCACGCTTACGGCTTTATGAAGGATGATACAACAGGCCGTGTTTACACCGATAAAATGATGGATATTGAGCTTAGCCGTTTGCAGGATACCGGTATGAAGGTGGTTCGTACCCGTTACCAAAGCCAATGGATGTGGAAAGAAGCTATCGGTTATGACTGGAACTCCGACCGCTTTGGTTATTTCTGTGACTTTGCCAGGGCAATGCAAGAGCGCGATATTGAGGTTATGATTCAGGTTGGTTGGCATTTTGATAAAATGTCAGGTCATGGCGTGGCATCTATAAATGATGTTGATTACCTCTATGGTAATGGAGATGACCGCTATGGCGAAAATGCAGGCTATAGCATTAAAGGTCTTTCGGAAAATGATGCCCGCATTGTAAGGGGTGCCCGCCGTTACGGATATTGGATTGGCGAAACCCTAAAGCAGCTTCGCGCAAGGGGCATTAACAATGCAAACTACCTTTCCTATTGGGTAGAGCCTTGTAACGGTTACACTCAGGCATTACCCGGTGTTGATGTTGAAACCGACCAGAACGGTAATATGCCAATGGGTCACGATGCCCGTGAGTATGTGCTTTTCTGCCGTCAGATGAGAACCAAGCTTAAGGAAATGAAGCTTGACAATACGGTAGACCATATGGGCCCCAATGAGGCTAATGCAATGGATACACTTTCTCCAACCCTTAAATATATTCTGGATAATGACCCCACACTCTTCACCATTCTTTCTGCTCACCATTATCCTCAGTCTACCGACTCCACCAACGATACCTATTATATGTACTCCAATTTCCAACAGGAAATGTATAAACGGTATTTAAAGGATGCCGGAGTTGAAGGTAAGGTACAGTTCTGGATGGATGAGGTTAACTGTTGGGAGATTCCCTCAGGCACAAAGGCAGCTGAAAATCTTGAAAGACAGCTTCCCTTTATAGGCTTGCAAAATGCTGTGGTTGGTATGGCTGCTCAGCAAAACGGTATTCAGAATATTATACTTTGGATGCCCTTTAGCCAGCTTTGGACAGACCGTAACAGTACAAACGGCGAATTTAAAGACGGTATTCATATCTGCGGTCTTGCACCTTCGCTTTTTGTTTCGGCTACACCCTTCCCACAGTATTACGGAACAGGTCTTTTCACAAAGTATAATTCCTGCACAAACGGTATTGTTTATAAAACAAATAACAAATACCTTGCTGAAGAGGAAGTTTGCAGTGTTTATGTAAGCGCAATGCGTAATGATGATGGCAAGCTTACCGTAACGGTTGTTAATCTTAATGTTGATGATGTAGAAATTCATATTAATTTTGAAAAGGCGCTTGGCACTACCCTTTATCGTCACCTTTGTGCTACAGGCACCTTGAAGCCCGACTTTAATGCAACCCTTGCACCTGCCGATAAAACCTACGGTAATGTTAAGGATAAGCTTACCGATAAACTCCCCGGTGGCTCTATAGCCGTTTATACCGAAATTGTAGGTTAAAACAGAATATTAATTGTTCTATAGCGTGGTTTGCTATATTAAATAAATTATTGGTTATCGCACGGATTTATAAATTTACCGTAGGGGCGATTATTAATCGCCCGAAAAAGGTTTGTGCTATTTATGCGGGCGAGCAATAATTTATCGTTCTGTTATTACCGTTAACGGTAGTAATCCGATCACAAATCGGTTATTATAAATAATATTTTTTATGGGAGGCAAAATTATGAGCAAAAAACTTTTGTCAGTTCTTTTGGCGATACTTATGGTAGTGAGCTCAGTAAGCTGCTTGTTTACAGCCACTACCTTAACAGCATCGGCAGAAGGCGAGAACCTGATGCAAAACATCAGTGCTTCCGACTGGATTTCCGGTTGGAATGGCAGCACGGGTACTGCGCTTAACGGCGAAATATCCATTTCTGCCGCATGGCGCTCGGTGTACACCACGGTTACCCTCGCACCCGAAACCGAGTATGACCTTACCTTTAAGTTCGGTCAGACCAGAGTAGGTGATGTAAGGGTTTACCCTGCAAGTGAAATCACCGACCCCGAAACTCAGCTTAGATCTGTTGGTGCCGCACCTACTCAGGGTGGTACAACCAACCTTGCAAGTGCTGCTATTACTTGCAGTATT
>JAGAOS010000010.1 GCA_017623575.1 Clostridia bacterium | reverse complement strand
CCGATAGGTGACGGATGAGGAGAGCATTAAAGCACTTTCTTAACAATATCCTCCTCATCCACCAAACTTTCGTTTGGTCCCCCTTCTCCGCTGGAGAAGGCTAAAATTATACAATCAAATGCACCGACAAACTATAATTTACAAATAATCCCTCATCTGTACCGAAAGCTTTTCCTCAAGCTTAATAAGCTTTTTGCAAATATCCTTTGATTCCTCATCCGCTGCGGCATACTCGTTAAGGTACTTACTAAGCGACTTAACACCCATATTACACCCGTCGGTTATAAGATCGGCAATTGTTCCGTCCGATTCATTCATAACAAGCTTCATATTGGTTTTCATCCAGCTCATACCCTTAGCGATAGGATTAGGGTCCTTGCCATCATCCTTATATTTTTCCAAAAGCTTTTGAAGCCTTGCATCGATTCTGTCGTGCTCGTCCTTGCTTTCAATAAGAATTTTTTTCAATTCTTCAGCTTTAACGTAGTCTAAAACCTCATCAATAGCCGCTACACCCATTTTTATACCTGCATCACATTCGCGAAGCAGCTTTATTGTATCTTGTTCTATCATAATTTTCCCTCCTGAAAATATTGTTGGCAGGAAAGTTTAAATTATGATAAAAACAAAGCGACCAATTTTTTAGTTCGGCATTATATCATCACCTTAAATTACATTAAGAAACGATAAAATAAATATAATTACCGCGCTAAAAACCTGATTTTCTTGCTTTTATATCAATTTTAAAAGTGTTTCTTTGGAGTTGATATATTCTGTTGCAATTTCTTTTATTTTGTCCTGTCCGTAATTAAATTTATCATATATTCCTACGGTAGACATACCAATCTTGGTTGCAGTTTCAATAGCGGTGAGTGAATCTTCAAACACCCATGTATCTTTTATTTCAGTGCCTAAAAAATTAACAGCTTCTAAAAAAATATCCGGTTTATCCTTCCCTTTACCTATATCGCCGCAAGAAAACACCTTCAAAAAATATTTTTCAATATTACAATGCTTTAATGCCATATCAATAAGCTCCGGTGCAGTTGCCGAGGCAATACACATTTTAACTCCGTTATTTTTACAATGTTCTAAAAACGCCCTTACGCCGTCTTTTAATTCAACACTATTAGCATAAAAATCAATCATAATGCGATTTGCTTCTGCCAATAACTCTTCTCCACTCTCGCCAAGATTATAGTTGTTATGAATTAACGTCATAGCATCTTTTAAGGTAAGTGTTCGAACTTTTTTATCATCTTCAATACTTGGAGTAAAGTTTTTATCGTTTAAATATCTTTCCCCAAAGGTCGACCATAATACATCCCAAAGCATTAGCGAATCAACCAATGTTCCGTCCATATCGAATATTGCTGCTTTAATATTCATAAAAATCACCACCTTGGGTGAATTATAGCATAAAAGCGAAAATAAATCAATGCGAAGCATTGTATATCATCATTGCGAAAACTTTTTGATACACGCTAAAGCGTGATGAGATATAACACTGCTTGCCGTGTTAATGATATACACGCTTAAGCGTGATGATATACAGTCCTGACGGACTGATGAGATACAACAATGGCAATTTTGCCATTGTTGATGATAT
>JAGAOS010000082.1 GCA_017623575.1 Clostridia bacterium | reverse complement strand
TTACTTACGGATGTTAAGTCTCTTAATGATGCTACGGTATCTTTCGATATCGTTCTTCATAAGATAAGCGAGAAGATTACGGCGATGACCAACCATCTTAAGCAGACCGCGGCGGCTGTGATGGTCCTTTTTGTGAACCTTCAAGTGCTCGGTAAGCTCGTTAATGCGGGTGGTGAGAAGTGCGATTTGAACCTCAGGAGAACCTGTGTCGCCTTCGTGAGTAGCATACTCTGCCATAACTTGCTGTTTAACTTCTTTAGTCATTTTCTGTCACCTCTTAATAATATTTTCCAATTAACCGAGGGTAGGGACGGTGACCACCGAAAAGCGGTAAACCCCCACTCCCAGAAAACGGAACAGAGTTAGTATAACATAAAAGTATAAAAAAGTAAAGTCTTTTTTAAAAAAATTTAAAATTATTACCTTTACAGGCTGATTGCACCCCGATTTAAAACTCTTTTATTTATAATATCATTTTAAAAAACTATTTACAAGCGCCAACTTTTATCATATAATAAGCATATGAAGGTGATAATGCAATGAAGCTTGTTCTTTTAACGGCGCTTGGAGTCGGCGGCGCAACTATATTCGGCTCCCTTATAGGATTTATTTTTAAAAAAGTATCCCAAAAATTTTCAGACATAGTGCTTTCCTTTGCGGCGGGTGTTATGCTTGCGGCGGCGGTGCTGGGACTTATTGTGCCATCAATTGAATATGGCGGCAAATGGGGAATTTTAATAACAGTTGCGGGTATTTTTTGCGGTGCGGTTTGCCTTAATCTTATTGATAAACTGGTGCCCCATATGCACAGGCTTGTTGGTGTGGAAAGCGAAACGCACCCCAACGCAAATTTAAGCAGGGTTTTGTTATTTGTTACCGCCATTGCCATACACAATCTGCCCGAAGGCATTGCGGCGGGCGTTAGCTTTGGCTCAAACGACCCAAATGGCGCATTGCTTATTGCGGGCGGCATTGCCCTGCAAAACATCCCCGAGGGTATGGTTATTATAGGACCTATGCTTGCGGCAGGAGTCAGCCCTAAAAGAACCTTTATTGCAGCTATGCTTACAGGCGTTGTAGAGGTTATAGGCACACTGCTTGGCTACTTTGCGGTGAGTATTGCATCGGCAATTTTACCCTTTGCGCTTGCCTTTGCAGGCGGCACAATGCTTTATGTTATAAGCGATGAAATGATTCCCGAAACCCACGCCCACGGATACCAACGGGGCGCCACATACTCACTTCTCATAGGCTTTTGCCTTATGCTTGTAAGCGATGTGCTTTTGGGATAACTTCATTGTCCTGCATTGTTTTTAAATATAAAACAGATTAAAAATTAAAGCGATAAAGCCATTTTAAGGTTTTATCGCTTTTTTATTATCTACTTTTTGCTGAACTCAACTATTTTTTCATATACGCGCTGACAGTTGTTTTTATCATTAAAGGCAAAGAAGCTGTCTATTCTCTCGCGGTATTTATCTTTAAGCTTACAGCCGTTTTCCATATACTCTACAAGGCGGTCAACGGTGGAATCAAGGTCGTATTCGACCTCACCAAAGCCATCTCGTTCATAATCGAAGTAGCCGTCATCACAAATGTGATCACCGCCATAGAAATCATCCTTGTCAAAATGGGTATAGAGAACGGGCTTTCTAAGATATGCAAAATCAAATGCAGCCGATGAATAGTCGGTAAGAAGCAGAGCGCTGTGAGAATAAATATCCTTATAGGCAGTGCCGCTTTTTTTGAAATTCACTTCATCCCTTTTTTCAAAACGGTCTATATGCGGCTGAAGTGTTGGATGTGGAAAGAAATCTATACTGTAGCCGTATTTCTGCGCCGCAGATATAAGCTTTTCGCTATTTATAAGTCCGTTATAGAATTTATAAAAATCGCTTTGCTCAAAATCATCCACTATTGCCCATACATCGGTAAAGGAATTCCAGCCTGCTGTTAAATATTTGCGCCAGGTTGGCATAATGGTAACACGCTTTTCGCCGCTATCCTCAAGTCGGTCAAAACGCGGAAAGCCTGTAAGCCATATATTGCTTTTATCATAACGATAATCGCACTCTAAAAACGAATTATACTCAGGAATGGCGGCGGCTACTATACCTGTAAAATTCTTGTTGTACTTGCCTATCCAACCACTAATATCGTTCTGCGTTATGCCATGCTGTAAAAACACAAACTTGCTTTTGGTCCAAAAGCTTCTAAAGGGCTCTACCCTGGCTCTTAAAGGATTAAAAATCTCAAATTCGGCATGGCTGGAAATTATTGCTGAGCTTACTGCCGACAAAAGCTTATGCTTATAAGAATCCCTTTTTAATACGGGACCCACATTTTTAAGCCTTTCAAAATCCGCAGAATTTTCTATAAGTACAAACCTTGCATCTATATTTTTGTGATTTTTAATCAAATAACGGAAAAGCGCTTCGCCGTTATCACCCGCCAAAGATGCTCTATCGGAAATAAGCCAAATAGGCTTTATTTTAAAGAAAGAATAAAGATGTAGCAATATGCGAAGAACTGCGGCACCTACACCAAGCACACCGTCTTTTTTGAATATCTCCAAACAAGCCTTTGCCTCTTTGCCCAGTTTTTTGATTAAAGCCGGCTTGCCCACAATAAGTGTATCAGAGGTATATGAAATCAGTCGCTTTTCAAGGACGGCATAGCTACGCTTATATTTATTGCTTAAAGGCGCATACTGACCAAAGGATATTTTTTTAAAAATAACCTCCTGACCGTTTATGTTTGCAGCAATTTTTACAGCGTAATTAACGCCTTTTTCCAAATGGATTTCAGCATTAAAGCACTTTCTTGCTATCATTCTCTCATCTAAGCAGAGAATATAGTCACGGTCAAAGGAATCGGTGATATCAACCCTTTTGCCGTTTACAAGAAAATAAAAATCAAGATTTTCATAATCTACATTATAAATACCAACGCAGGCAGCAAGCTTAAGCTTATTTTCCTTAACTTCTATAAACTCAAAGGTAGCCTTACAACCGGATAATGGGAATTTTACATCCTCTGAAAAATCCAAAGAAGCTCCCTGCTCATTTAAAGTCAGCTCAGGAGCTTTGGAATACTTGAGCTTAAAACCTAAAATTTTATGCTCGCTCCAGATATGCTGTTGAGCCATAATAATATCATCATCTATATAACCAAGAGCCTCTTTAAGCTTTGCAACATAAAGCGCCTTTTCATCATCGGTTAAATTATTGCCCGCAATGTTTTCCTTTTTAAGACGCCACTGCAAATCATACATAAGAGTCATTTGAATATAGCGCGGTAGTTTGCCCTTTTCATCAAGAGAATTTTTAATAATATCAAGATGATAATTGTCCATAACAGGCAGATACCAGTTTGGCTTTTGTCCCGAAGACTGTATTGCAGATGCGGCGCCGGTGCTTCTTTTTCTGTAAAGAAAGGCGCTGCCGTTAAAAAGTCCTATGGTCTGCTTGCTGCGGATAACCTCCTGCACAACCTTGGCATCCTCGGCATATGCAAGGCGGGTATCAAATCTTATGTTTTCAAAAAGCTCTGCCTTAAAAAAGGAGCTTGCAACATGCATCTGAGGAGTGTTCCACTCGGTTTTTAAATCTACAACACGGCTGCCTGCATTAAACTTGTAGTTAAGCATATGGTCGCCGCGGGCGGCATCAAAAAACTTTATGGGAAGGGCTACCATATCGGTTTCATCATAATGGGCTTCAAAGAAATCCCACACCTTTAAAAGAGCATCGGTTGCCCATTTATCATCCGAATCCATAAAGTTTACATACTTGCCCTGTACTAATTTAAGTCCTTCATTTCTTGCGGAAGATACACCGCCGTTTTCCTTATGTATAACAAAAATATTGTCAGGATATTTTGCGGCATATTCATCACATATTTCTCCGCTGTTGTCGGGTGTACCGTCGTCCACCAATATAAACTGAATATTTTTTATACCAATGGTCTGATTAACAACACTTTCAATGGCCTCAGCCAAAAACTCCGAAACATTATATACGGCAGAAATAATTGTAAATTTGTACTTGTAATTACTCATAAAAAGCTCCGTTTATTACATTTATAAATTATAACTGAATTTATTTTGACGAAATAAGCTTTTGATAAACTCGTTCACAATTGTTTTTATCATCAAAGGCAAAGAAGCTATCAATGCGGGTGCGGTATTCATCTTTAAGCTTACAACCGTTTTCCATATATTCAATAATGCGGTCAACTGTGGATGCCAAATCGTACTCCACCTCACCAAAGCCGTCCCGTTCATAATCAAAATAGCCCGTACCAAAGCCGTGCTTTCCTCCGAAAAATTCTTCCTTATCGAAATGAGCGTAAATAATAGGCTTACGCAAATATGAAAAATCAAAAACAGCAGAAGAATAATCGGTAATCATAAGAGCGCTTTTTGCATATACATCAGAATAAACTATGTTTTCGGCAATAATTTGCAGATTTTCACTTTTGCTGAATTTATGCGAAACAGCTCTCAAATTAGGATGAAGTATAAACTGAATTTTATACCCTAACCGTTTGGCTGTATCAAGTATTTTCTCATCAGTCAGCAAACCGTTGTAAAACTTATAAAAATCGCTTTCACAAAAATCATCAACAATTTGCCAAACGCCAGTAAAGGTATCCATACTGTTTGTAAGATATTTTCTCCAGGTAGGCATAATTGTAATGAGCTTTTCATTAGTGTTATACAAGCGATCAAAACGGCAAAAGCCGGTTAACCAAATATTTTCCTCATCATAACCATAAGCTCTGTCTTTTATAAAAGCATCCCTTTCCGGAAAAGCGGCAGAAACAATACTGTAAAATCTTTTATTCCGTTTTCCAAGCCAACTGCTTACATCATTTTGAGTCACGCCGTGCTGAAGAAAAACAAATTTAATTTTAAGCCACAAATCCTTATATGGCTTAATATCACTTCTTAATGGATTATAAATTTCCCCCTCTGCATGGCTAGAAATTATATACTCACTTAAAAGAGCAAGATGCTTGTGTTTAATAGAATCGCGTTTTACTACCGGTCCGATTTTTTTAATACGCTTATAATCGTCACATTTGGAAGAGATGACATATCTTGCATCTATTTCCTTATGGTTTTCACATAAATACCTGAATAACGCCTCGCCGTTGTCACCAGCCAAGGATGCTCTATCAGAAATAAGCCAAACAGGTTTCTTTTTAAACAACCTGTGCATTGCCAACCACAATCTTACAAATACCGCTTTGCAAGATTGTGGGGAATTAATAAATAATTCAAAAAAATACTTAATTTTTCTTTTAAGAATGCGTTTTGCTGTTGCTGGCAAAACATAAAGTCTATTATCACTAACCGATAATACAAAATTGCCCTGCCTTATATAATAATTCTTATAATAAGAATTTACCGAACAATATTGACCAAAAGTAAGTCTTTTAAAAACAACAAGTTTGCCATTTACTTTTGCAGCAAATTTAATAACAGTGCTGCTTTTAGAATCAAGCGGTATTTCACACTTAAATTCATAACAATTTGAAACTTTTTCATCTAAAACAAAGCCATCTTTAGTGTTTATTTTTACATCGCAATTATATTCTTCACCGCTTGCAATCACAAGAAGTTCAAAGCTTTCATAATCTAAGTTGAAAGAATTCACAAAGCCTTCCAGTTTAAGAACATTATCATCTGCGTCTGCAAAATCCAAATTCACTCGATTGCCTGAAAGCCAAAAAGCAACATTGTCAGAATACCTGTAAATTACATCATCTTTTGAATTCTGCCATTCTCCGCCATCTTGATATTTACATTTTATAGCAAAAAGTTTATGATCCCTAAATATGCTTTTTTGTGACATAATAATATCATCATCAATACTTTTAAGAACCGTTTTTACAAGTTGCAAGTGCTCTTTTTTTTCATCTTCCGTAAGCACATTTTCAGGAATATTTTTTACTCGTAATCTCCATTGCAGATCATACATTAAAGCACCCTGAATAAATCTTGGTACATAACCATATTTTGCTTTGGCATAATCTAAAGTTGCACATTGGAAATAATACATATACGGCAAATACCATTCCGGATTATTGCGTGCCTTTTGAATGGCGGAAGCAGGTCCCTCGGTACGGCGGCGATACATATATTCCGCCTCTGCCACTACACCCAAGGTCTGCTTTTCCATTAAGATTTTTTGCAACAGTTGAGCATCTTCCGCATAAGAAAGACGGGTATCAAATTCAAACCCACATAGTGCTTCCTTTTTTATAAATGCACTCGACATTGAAAGTTGAATACAATCTGTTCTTTCATTCAAATTAATAACTCGCGTGCCATCTTCAAACTTATTATTTAACACATGACTTCCGGTTTGACCGTCAAAAAACATAAGAGGAATGGAAACCACATCGGTTTCTGAATTGTGTTTTTCAAAAAAATCCCACACAAGACTTAAAGTTTCGGGGGTTAATTTATCATCACCGTCAAAAAAGTTTACATATTTGCCCTGAACAAGGGGAAGTCCCGCATTTCTTGCCGAAGCAGCACCGCCGTTTTCCTTGTGGACAACAAAAATATTATCAGGATATTTTGCGGCATATTCATCACAAATTCTGCCGCTGTTATCAGGAGAGCCGTCATCAACCAGAATAAACTGAATATTTTTAAAACCTATTGTCTGTGAAATTATACTTTCAATAGCCTCGGCAAGATATATTTCAACATTATATACTGCCGAAATTATAGAAAATTTGTATTTATAATCGCTCATAAAACTATCTCCTACAACAAAAAGCCCCGAAAACTAAAGGGCTTTTTTGGAATGATTACGACATAAACTCGTTATATTTGGGAAGAACCTCGTCCACTGTGCCCAGCATTTTCATTTCGCCGTCGTGAATCCAAAGAATATTATCACAAAGACTTTTTAAGGTTTCAGAGCTGTGGGAAACAATAATAACGGTTCTGTCCTCATTATCAATAAGGCTTTTCATTTTGGCATAGCTTTTCTTTTTGAATTTAGCATCACCAACCGAAAGAACCTCGTCAATTAGCATAATTTCAGTTTCCAAAATAGCGGTAATAGAGAACGCAAGCTTGGAATACATACCACTGGAGTAGGATTTAACAGGGCGGTCAATAAAATCGCCCAGCTCGGAAAATTCTATAATCTCATCCAGCTTTTCTTCAATCTGCTCCTTTGAAAAGCCCAAAAGCATACCCGAAAGAAAGATGTTTTCTCTGCCGGTTAAAGCATTTTGGAAACCAACACCTATGGAAAGTAGAGATATTGAATGACCGTGAAGGTCAACCTCACCCTCATCGGGGGAGAAAATGCCTGCAATAGCACGAAGCAGGGTGGATTTACCGCTACCGTTTTTACCAACAATACCTAAAATTTTACCCTTTTCCACCTCAAAGGAGATTCCCTTAACCGCCTCAAAATACTCGGTTTTAGAGAATTTTTTGGGGTTCATTATGGCCTTTAAAAGGGACATTTTATTCATAACGCGGTACTGAATTTTAACATTTTTTACTGAAATTGCTGATTCTGACATAAACAAAACTCCCCTTTCTTAAATAATCTTAACATAGCTGTTTTCGTATCTGTAAATAATTTTAATACCGATTACAGATATTACAAGACAAATGGCTAGCCAAATGCCAAGAGCAGCAAAATGGGGCGCCTGATTATACAAAAGCGAGTTGCGAATATCGGTCATAATAAGGGCAACGGGGTTACCGTAAACCAGAATATTGCACATTGTGGGGTGCTTTGTTGCCAGACGGTCAGCTATATCATAGAATATACCCGACAGATAAAAAACAAGCTGAAGTCCAACAGTAACAATGTTTAAAAGGTCCTCCACAAAAACGCCAAAGTGCATTATTATTGTGCTAAAGGCAAAGGCAACTATACCAAGCATTATAAGCAGCGGCACAACCCACAACATATTAAGAGAAAGCGGCACCTGATAATAAACCATAAACAGTGCTGTTATTACAAAGGATACCAACATTTTAAAGCCGTTTGTGCCTATTTTTTCTAAAATAAACATATACTTTGGTATATAAACCTTGGTGACGATGCTTTTTTTGTTGGATACCAGCTTAACGCTGTTTCGCACAACTCGATTGAAAAACTGCCAGCAATTAAGACCTATAAAAACAAATACCAAAAAATATGGTTTGGAGCTGGCTCCGAATATAACACCTGCAACAAAGGCATAAACAAGCATATATAAAAGCGGGTCTAATATCCACCACAGCCAGCTTAAAAAGGAGCCGGCAACCTCACTTTTAAGCTCTGCCTTAACATTATAGCTGGAATAATTCCAAAACTTTTTAACATCGTTAATGAATTTTTTCATAAAAGCTTCTCACTTTCAAAATACTTTTAAAATATAAGTACATACACATACGATTATATTATATCACTATATGGTGAATTTTTCAAGTATAGATTAATAATAAAGGCAGATGCTTATGTAGATAAATCAATGATAGGTAACACTTTTCTCAAAAAAATAAGATGAAAGTGTAATTAGAAAGAATTTGTTGTGTTGTGAGGAGCCGTAGGCGACGAACAACACAACAAATTCGGCG
>JAGAOS010000009.1 GCA_017623575.1 Clostridia bacterium | reverse complement strand
TATAGGACTTCATATTAACCTCCGTGTTGTGTTTGTTGTGGTGACTACATTTTACACCTTGGTTAGTATGAAGTCTACTTTTTTTAGTGTGTTGCACTTGATATTATAATCCGTCGTCCCCCTTCCCCGTCCGGGGACGGCCTTATAAACCGCAAAGTTGTGCGATATACCACAATTTATCGGTTAATATTACAAACAAACCCCTGCAATAAAAAGGTAAAATAAGCTTTTTTATTGCAGGGGTTAATTTTTTATTTAATTGTTTACAAATATTTTCTTATATCAATTGTCAGGCGTTCTTCCAAATTAATAAGGCGCTTGGCAATATCTTTAGATACTTCATCGGCGGCCTCATATTCATTTAAATATCTGTTTAAGGATTTAACACCCATATTGCATCCGTCGGTCATTAAATCGGCTATGGTGTTATCGGTATTATCCATTGAAAGCTTCCAGTTGGTTTTCATCCAAGACATACCCTTAGCTATGGGATTAGGGGCTTTGCCCTCATCCTCATACTTTTCTAAAAGCTCATTAATTTCCTTTTGTAGCTCATTATGCTCATTTTTACAGTCGGTAAGATATTTTTCCAACGATTTGGACTTAACATTATCCAAAACCTCTTCAATGGAATCAATACCCATTCTTACCCCTGCATCACACTCACGAAGCAGCTTTATAGTATCAGACTCTATCATAAAAATCACCCTTTCGGTACTAGTTTTCCCTGAATTATGATTTTTATTAGACTCAATTTAATTAAAATACGAAACTGCCACTGCAAGTATGTTTTTAACGGCAGGATAAATTTCGCCAAATCTTTCTATTGGTAAGGGATTAGTTCCCCTGCCCGCCTCAATAGTATATCCCGGCTTTAAGTATGTCATTATAAACCAATCCTTATACCCTGCAAAGGACTGAAATTCCTCGGGGTCGGTTAGTCTGTAGCCTGATACTGCCGCCATTTTCTCACCTAAATCCCTGCCGCCTTCAGGCTGATAAGCGCCAAACCGCCAATAAATCTCCTCACCCTGAGTATGCAAGGAAAGGGTTAAATCAAAAAGTAATTCTCGACTAATATTATATATAGCCTTTGTTTCGGGCTGATCCAGTGCAGAATAACCCACAAAATCTCTAGGTCCCGGTAGGGTAAAACCGGCAGCAAATTTTTGCTCCCTTGCTTTTTCCCACATAGCGGGATAGTTTAAATTTAAATCCACTCCGTTTATATTTGCCTTCCACCCTGACGGAAATGGAATAAATGAATAATTATTGGCAAGCTTTAAAACATCGTAGTATAATTCACCATCCTTTTCCATTGCGCCTGTTACTAAATCAACACCATCAGGATTAACCATTGGCACAACAAAAAGGGTGGTATTATCAAAGGTATATTCGGCATTTGCGCCCCCAATATCACCCGCTTTTATAACCGCATTTGCATATTCCTCGGTGAATTTCAGCACCATTGGGGTTGTTATCCACTCATTGGCGTGATGAGAGGCGTTATAAAACACCTTGTTTTCTCCCTTGCCCATTTTAAGCATAATTATGGGTCTATTCATAACGCTTCTTCCTATTATAACAATATCAATAAAAGGATAACGGACAACAAATCCCTCACAGATTAGTTCTGTAAGCAGTGATGAATAGGCTATGTTTTCGGGGACTAAAGAAAAATTAAAGGGTACAATAATTTTACTGCCCACCCGCAAATTATAAGCCGAAAGCTGTGGGTTAGCATTTTCAATAAGCGCCACAGTGCTGCCAAGCCTGCTTGCTATGCTAAAGAGTGAGTCACCGCTTTGTACGGTATAATCTGTATATCCCACCAAAAACGGTCTGAGTGCATTAAAGGTATTTTTACCAACAATACCATCGGGCGAAAGTCCTCTGCTTTTTTGAAATTCTATTACTGCCGATTTGGTTCTGCCACCAAAAATTCCGTCCAGCCCAAATGGGTTAAAGCCTGCTCTTTTAATAGCCAGCTGTACCATTTGAACCAAGCTACCTCCGTCGCCCTCTTTAATTAAAATCATAAAATCACCTCATTTAATTATATGACCAAAAGTCTTTTGCATATGTTTAAAGTGAGGTGTAATTTTTATGCTTGTAAAACTGAATTTAGAAAATAAAGCAAAATTTGTTTACAAAATAAAATCAGAAAAAATACATAAGAACAATAAAACTGTTTTTGTTATAACTGCTCCAACACCTAAAAACAAAAAACAGAAAAATAAATTAATTGAATTTTTAACCCCTTATGAAAATTACATAATTTACCCTAAAGGATTTGATTCTGACAACTACCCTGCCCCCTACCCTATGTTTGAACTACACTGCAAAAAACTACTTGCTGATTTTTTAAACCTTTGCAAGAAAAAGCAACCTGAAATTGCAGTAATTACTCCCAATGGCGCAATAAAAAACGAGTTTTATTTTGATTTAAGCGAGTATGTGGGAAAAATTATTATAAACGATAAAAATGAAAATAAAGACTTAAAAAATGCTCTGCTTGCCCATAGCGGAACGGTGATTGAATTTGTGTTAAATTACGAAAACAACCTAAAAAATACCGAATATTTATATATGCCTAAAAAGAAGTTATTCCAATAAATAAACAAATACCTACTGCCAAAACTTTATCAATATTTTTATTTATTTTCTTTTTGCTATTGTTTTTGTATGACTTACTAATCAATCTCCTGAAATATCATAAAAATTTTTCTTTATATTTTACTTGATTTATGATATAATAAATAAGTTAATGATTTTAAACTTAGGAGAACAGTTATGTCTGATATTAAAAACGAAATTTCCAGAAGACGAACCTTTGCTATAATATCTCACCCGGACGCCGGTAAAACCACCCTTACCGAAAAGCTTCTTCTTTACGGAAGAGCTATACAGTCGGCGGGCTCCATTAAGGGCAAGCAGAATGATAAGCACGCCGTTTCGGACTGGATGGAGATTGAAAAGAAAAGAGGTATTTCCATAACCTCATCAGTAATGCAGTTTGAATATAACGGCTACTGCATTAATATTCTGGACACCCCCGGACATCAGGACTTTTCAGAGGATACCTACCGCACCCTGACAGCCGCCGACAGCGTCGTTATGGTTATTGATGCCGCAAAGGGTATTGAGCCGCAAACACGAAAGCTTTTTAAGGTCTGCGCAATGCGCCATATTCCCATTTTTACATTTATTAATAAAATGGACCGTGAGGCAAGGGATTCCTTTGAGCTTTTGGATGAGCTTGAAAGCGAATTTGGTATAGGCACTTATCCTATGAACTGGCCCATTGGCTGCGGCGTAAACTTCAAGGGCGTTTTTGACCGCGAAAAGCGCAGAATTTTAACCTTTGCCGACTCCCACGCAGGCGGCACCCGCATTGAGGCTATTGAGTGCGACATTACCGATACCGAAAAAATGGATAGTCTTATTGGCGAATACTCCCGCCGCGATTTACAGGACGAATTAGAGCTTGTAGATGGCGCAGGCTACGAATTTGATTTGGATTTGGTTCGCTCGGGTAAATTATCCCCAGTATTTTTTGGTTCTGCACTTAACAACTTTGGTATTGAGCCATTTTTAGAGAATTTCTTAGAGATGACCACAGGTCCCCTCGCCCACCGTTCGGGCGATGAAATTATTCCCCCTGAAGAGGAAAAATTTTCGGCATTTGTATTTAAAATTCAAGCAAATATGAATAAAGCCCACCGCGACAGAATTGCATTTATGAGAATTTGTTCGGGTAAATTTGAACGATCTAAGGAATATTTTCATGTTCAGGGAAAGAAAAATATTAAGCTCTCCCGCCCCCAGCAAATGATGGCACAGGAAAGAGAGATTATTGACACTGCCTATGCAGGTGATATTATTGGCGTTTTTGACCCCGGCATTTTCTCTATTGGTGATACCGTTTGCGAGGTTGGAATGAAGGTAGAATACGCAGGTATTCCCACCTTTGCCCCCGAACATTTTGCCATTGTAGAACAGATTGATTCCCTTAAAAGAAAACAGTTTGATAAAGGTATAAAGCAGATTGCCCAAGAAGGTGCAATTCAGATGTTCTTTCTACCCGGTGCAGGTATGGAAAGGGTTTATGTAGGTGTTGTTGGTACACTTCAGTTTGATGTGCTTAAATTCCGTATGGAATCAGAATACGGTGTTACCTACAACCGAATTGATACTCCTCTTTCATTGGTTCGCTTTGTGGAAACCACCGACGGCAGTGATTTAAACGACCTTAACCTTATGTCCAACACCAAACGAGTTGTAGACCAAAAGGGCAGAGATTTGCTCCTTTTTACCGCCGAATACGAAATAAACTGGGCGCTTGATAAAAACGAGAATATAATACTTAAAGAATTCAGCCAGTTAGAAGAATTTGAATAAATTGTATTGATAAAGTTTAATTAAACACAATCAAACTATTGATGCACACAAAAAGCACCCTCGCTTAAAGCGAAGGTGCTTAATAATGGCTCTTTGTCAATAGTTGGGGTAAAGAGTTAAAACGGAAAAATTTATTCAAGCAGTCGCAATCAAGCGGCTGCTTGTTTGTTATGTAGTTGTTGATGGGAAAATATATGTAAAATACGGTTTCTAAATCGTTTGAAATT
>JAGAOS010000081.1 GCA_017623575.1 Clostridia bacterium | reverse complement strand
GGTCCTTTTTGAACTTAATCGTTGTTTAATTTTCAAGGTTCGTTTGCTACCCTCTCTCAAGGGTGCCAAAATATAATACCAAATCCCAACCCATTTGTCAACACTTTTTTTCAAATTTTTTTTACTTTTTTTAGTTTTTCCTAATTTGCACAAAATTTACCAAGTTTCACCGTTTCTTTTGCCCAAAAAGATTAAAAACAACACCAAAAACTTTTAAAATTGCGGAACACCGCTTTTAAAACACTTATTTTGTTCTGCTTTGTTTAAACACCTGCACTTGTAAATCATAAGCAAAAACCCTGGCAATTTGAATTGCCAAGGTTTTTGGGAAAGAGGAAAACTTATTTGTTATTTAATTTCTGTGCAAATAACCATTTAATCATTTCGCCATCTGCGGCGGCATAGCTCCAAACATTATGGGGATAGCCTTCAAGAACTGTAAATGTTACATTCTCAGCACCTGCGGCAATAAGGTTGTCATAACGTTGTTCAGAAACAGAAACAAGAACATCCTGATCTTCGGTACCGTGATATATCCAAATGGGTACATCCTTTATCTTGGTTGCATCCTCAAAATCGGTAGAATCGCCGGCGCTTAAATTGTCGCCTCGATTGGAACCACAAATAGCTACTGCAGCTGCGATTTTTTCGGGATGCTTTTCTAAGGTTTTCCATGTAGCTTCACCGCCCATAGAAAGTCCCATTACATAGAAACGGTTAGAATCACAGTTATATTTGGCTAAAACTTCATTTTCTAAAAGCTCCATAGCAACATCAAGTGTGCCCTTGCTATCATCTTTGTATCTCCACCAACCCGGATTGGTATAGGGTCCCATTATAGTTGCATCTTCTTTATTAAGGCACTGTGGTATTAGAACAATTGCTTCACTCATAGTTTTGGCATCAGTATCATAAAAAGGCTCTAACTTTTGAATAGGTTTTACATTACAGGTACCCTTGGCATCCGCGCCGTGGAAGAACATAACAACGGGATATTCCTTATTTTTATTGTAATTTTTCGGTACAAGCAATGTGTAAGGCATTTTTAATCCATCCTTACTTACATAATTAGTAACCTTTTTATTTACAACACCTGTTAAACCTGAGGTATAGTCCATTATATTCTCGCCAAGCTCTACACCCCAACCTGCAAGATATTTCGCTAGATGAGTAACATCATTAAGATTTACGATTTTATTGCCATCTACATCAGCCGCAAGGGTTTTTATATTAAGATTTTCCCAAGCTGCTGTATGCTGCGCCAGTTCAACAAGGTCTTTAAGGTTAAATACGCCATCATCATTAAGGTCACCTGTTGCAAAATCGTTTTGCTCATCAACCTCTTTAATAAAAGCACTTAGCTCTTCTGCCATTATAATATGTGATGCGGCAGAGGGATGAGAATTGCCACCTAATTTATCAGCTGTAAGCTTAACTGAATAGTAGCCCTTTAGCTCACCGCCTGCTTCGGCAACAACCTCTTTAGCAAGTACTTCAAGCTCCGGTTCATAGTCAATACCTGCCCAAATAATTATTGAATTGGGATTTTTTTCTCGCAAAAGAGCAAGCATTTCCTTATATCCTGCCTTTACATCAGCAAGTGTTGCTACCGGGTCTGTATAGTCAGCCTTATTATAAGTACGCAAATCGTTTGTGCCGAGAGCGGCAATAACATAGTCGGGCTCGCGTGCAAAATCATAATCTGTGGTTTTATCCTTATTATAACGGAGCTTGGGATAAATATCCTGCAAATTTTCTTCTGAAAAGCCGTACTTAGCACCTCTGCCCTGTTGTGCAACTATAGACCAATCGGCACCTAATTCTCTTGCAGTAAGGTAAGCATAACCCTGCGTTACATCCTGATACTTAGGCAAAGGTGCTGATTCTTTGCTTACAACCCCGTTTTCGCCAAGATTACCATAAGCGGTAACTGCAGAATCACCTATAATTTCAATATACATATCATTATACTGAGGTGCAGGAAGAAGCTCGCCTGATAAATTTATTGATTTTATACCAACTGTAGCACGCTCGATTTCAGTTTGTCGATAAATCTCAAAGGTATGAGTACCAAAGACAAGATTTTCTGCAATTGTAACTGTGGTATCACCGGTAGCGGTAATGTGGCAAAAATCTCTTGCCTTTTTCACACCATCAACAATAACGGTAAAATAGCAACCGCCTTCATCACCATCTTTAAGCTTTGTTGCGTTAAAGGTTAAAGAAACATCACCTTCACAATTAGCGGAAAATTCAATGCCCGAAGCAGAGTAATCAACCATAAGTATATCGTTTATAATTGACGTTCTGCCTTGAGTTTTGTATTTTCCTACCAATTCAGGAATAGTAAAGGATGGATTTTCTTCCTCTTCATCAGAGACTTCGGTAGATTTCTCTATAAGTTTAAGATTTTTAATATCAAGCTTAGTATCTGCCAATATATTAGGAACACCGATTCTAAGAGCGACAACCTGATCGCCTACAGCATTATTTGCTTCATCATCGATAGCTGTAAAGGTAACAGTTACTTTAGTCCAAACAGCATAAACATCGTTAGGACTTGCATCTTCACAGGCCTCATAATGTTGATCGGCGAAAACTGAAAAGAGCTTTCGGGTATAGGAGGCATAGTCACCTATTTGCCAAGTTGAGGTAAAAGCGTCACGACGAAGATTTTTATAAGCGTAACAATTTGTTGCTTCATTATAACCGTCATAATCGGTTGAAATCAAACCTGTTTCGCTGTCAATAGTAGGTTGATAGATGGAAATTTTAGGATAAGATTTAGTTTCACCTGAAACATAGGCTGCGCTGTCATTTGGTACGCGTACATAATAGCTAAGCTCATATTCAGTGCCGGGAACAAGTGTAAAGGGTACGCTTGTAATATAAGTATGTTTACCTGTTCCGCTGGTAAGCTGAACATAATCCTTAACACCATCTGAGCCTTCATCCTTAAAGCTTACTCTGGCCGATGCAGAGGCTTGGTTAAGCTTCCATTTTGAAGTATCACTATAATCATCAAAATCTGTAAATACTATTTTGCCTTCCTCCGGCTCTTTTACTTCACCAACAAGCTTAATATCATCAATGTAAATCGAATCCTCTGCCTGAGTGTAGTTGTTTCCGGAGGTATTAGGTGTTGAGGTACAATCGAACTTGATGATAAACTCTTCATAAGCATCTAAATCACTTATAGTGAATTTAAAGCTGGTGTTTATCCAATCACCCGTTGCGTTTGTTGCTGTATGGATTCCGCCGATATTTGTTGAGGCACTTTTTACTGTCTCACCCGTACTTGGGTTCCAACCTGCCAGTCTTAAATATCTTAACTGACGGGCTTTAGTTTCGGTATATTCAAGCATCTTCCAATTTATAGAAAACTCATACTCTGAATTTTCTACAAGCTTACTTTTATCTAAAGGAATATATGAAACATTATATGGTGTAAACACCTTAGCAGATTTGTTGCCTGTTGCGGCATCTTCCTCTGTAATTTGGTATTTTGGCCAAGTGGAGGTTGTGCCGTTTTTAATAACTGTTGTTACATCTGACAAGGTTTCAAAGCCTTCAGAGAAAACAACGCCCGGCTCGGTTTCTTCGGGCGCTACATAGCTTGTGTTTACCATTCTAACATCCTTTATATCGAACATACAATCCGCCATATTTGTGCTCTTATTTAATGCAAAATAAAGAGCAATTGTTTGAGCTCCGTCATTATCATCAGATGCAGATGCGGTGAATTTAACGGTTACCTTTGTCCAATCTTTATAAACTTCATCAGGGCTTATATGTGCACAGGCAGAATCGTGCAATGAATCAAATAAGGTATAACCTTTTCTTGTAAAGGGATAAAAATCACTACTAATTTGCCATGTTGAAATTAAATCTGTACGACGGGTGAGGGTCGTACCATTTGAATAACTGTAAGAATATTCATTTTTACCTGTAGAATGGTTATCTGTAACCTGAGTTCCATCACTGTTTAATGTTGGTTGATAAATAACAAAAAGTGGATAATTCTTATATGTATCGGTATGGAAAGCTTTACTCTCCTCGGGTATGCGAGCGTAAAAAGAAAGCACATAATCGTTGCCGGGAATAACCTGACCCGGGGTGCTTCTAAGTGCTACATTAGCTGTACTTGAACCGGTAAGACGGGCAAAATCGTTTACTCCGTCATTATCTTCATCCATATAGGTAACCTGCGCAGGAGTGCGTTTAGTCCAGTTTGTGGTAGAACTAAAATCAGATTCAATTATAACCTCGCCTTCGGCATCGGGCGTCGCTGCCTTTTTAGGTAATTCTGATTTAAAGGTATCATCCTTAATGGATTCAATAAAGGCAGAAAGCTCTTCTGCCATAACTGCATGGCCTTCCGCAGAGGGGTGGCTACTGGCACCATCGTTATTCTGGGTAACCTTAACGTTATACACGCCGTATTCCGCTCCACCTAAATCGGTCACAACCTTTTCAACATATTTATCTACTGCATCGGTCATCATACCATGTACCCAAACAATTTTAGCATTCGGGTTTTTAATGCGCATACGTCTTATAAAATAATCAAAAGCTTCATAAATATCCTCTTCGCTTTTACCGTTTTCTTCTGCCTTGCTAACATCATTAGTACCAAGACCAATAACAACATAGTCAGGCTGACGGGCAAAATCATAAAGAGTAGTTTTATCATTATAATAACCGACATAATCATAAACGGTGTTCATAGTCTGACCACCCCAATAAGCACCCATACCTGCAACCGAAACAATCGACCAGTCGGTATCAAGTTGCTCAGCAGCTAAATAGGTAAGCCCCTGGGTAACATCCTGATAAATCGGCATAGAAGAATGTGTTTTATCAATAGTGTTATCACCAATAGCTCCCCAACCGCCCCACTGTGATGCACCAACAAATTCTATATAGGTATCTTTATTTTGAGGAGCATCTAAAAGCTCACCACTTAAAGTGATGCTTTTGAAGCCTAAATAGGCGTGGGCAATTTCATTTTGACGGTAGATTTTAAAGTTGTGTTCACCAAGCTCTAAAGCTTCAGCAATAGTTATTGTTACATCACCTGTTGTGGTGATTTTGCAAACATCTCTTTCCTGTCTAACTCCATCAATAATAACAGTAAAATAGCAGCCACCAAACTCATCAAGCACAGCCTGATTGGTGGAATGGAGCTTTATTACATTGAATGTAACAGAAACATCACCGCTACAATAGGCATTAAATTCAATACCCGTTGCAGGATAATGCGCTAAGAGAATATCGTCCTTTAAAACGGTTCTTCCCTGTGTTTTGTACTTGCCTGCAAGTTCAGGTATAGTAAGTGTTTTGGTTGTAAGATCGTAAGCTTCTGCATTTGCCGAAGTGGAAAAAACAGAAGTAACAATCAAGCATACAACCAAAAGAATTGATAAAAGTTTTTTCATTATATCTCCTCCTAAAAATATATTCCCAAGGACATTATAACATTTTTTATTTGCAATTTCATTGCAAATGAATACAAAAAAACATTGCAAATATCACCGCGATACTTGCAATGTTTATATAAAAATATTCCCCCAAAAATTTGGGGGAATATAGAAAAAGTAAACTTAAATTAGTTGATCATACTTGCAACTTCATCTGCAAAGTTATCAGCACGCTTTTCAATGCCTTCGCCCTTTTCAAAACGAACAAAGCTTGCAACACTGAGTTCTGCGCCAAGAACCTTAGCAACTGATGCTACATAGCCCTTTACATCGCCATCAAAGAGGTCTGAACGAACGAAAGCCTGTTCAAGAAGGCAAACTTCTTTAAGCTGCTTTGAAACACGGCCCTGAACAAGTCCACCGAAAATCTTATTTTGGGTGATTTCAGCCTTGTGAGCAACAGCAATCTCAACGAGAGTTGCGTATGCTTCCTTAGAAATAAAGTTAACGAAGTTCTTTTTCTGTTTCTGGTCAAGACCCTGATAAACAGTAATGTCTTCATCGCTCCACTTTTTGCCTTCAATAGCTTCATTGATAAGGCTATTGAGGATGGGTATGGGAAGTGAATCAGGCTTGTTAAGAGCGCTGTCAACAGTGATTGACTCCATCTTAGCAAGTTCTTCTGCAGAAATATCACTCTTGCCGAGGTATTCGGGATTCATAGCTGCAACCTGCATTGCGATGTTTTTACCCATTTCTGCAAATTCAGTTGTTGCTGCAGTTGCATCATCAGTATTGAATGCAACAATAACGCCTACTGAACCACCTGCGTGGATATAAGTTGCTGTGTGACCTTCAACAACAGCAAATCTTCTAACCTTCATATTCTCACGAAGAGCAAGGAAAACTTCCTGAACTTCTTCTTCAACAGTTCTGTCAGAATCTACAGCTTTTGTAGCAAGAAGAGCTTCAACATCAGCGGGCTTTGCAGCAAGAACTGTCTTAGCAACCTTAGCTGAAAGCTCAATGAAGGGTGCACCCTTAGCAACGAAGTCAGTTTCGCAGTTGAGTTCTACAAGAGCGCCTGCTGTAGCGTCTGAACATGTAGCAACGATACCTTCTGCTGCAACACGGCTTGCTTTCTTAGCTGCAGAAGCAAGACCCTTTTCTCTTAAAAGCTCAACAGCTGCATCCATATCGCCATCGGTTTCAACCAATGCTTTTTTACAGTCCATCATGCCGCAACCGGTTTTCTCACGGAGGGCCTGTACGTCTTTAGCGGTAAATGCCATTTTTATTTCCTCCAATTATTAGTAAACTTAAAAATTATTCTGCTGCCTCTTCGGTAGCTTCCTCTGCCTCTGCCTCAGCCTCGGGAGCAGTCTGCTCGCCCTGACGACCTTCAATAACGGCCTGAGCGATAGTGTTAGCAATAAGCTTAACAGCGCGGATAGCATCATCATTACCGGGGATAACTGCATCAATTTCATCAGGATCACAGTTGGTATCAACGATAGCGATGATCGGAATACCAAGCTTCTTAGCTTCCTGAACTGCAATTCTTTCTTTACGGGGGTCAACGATGAACATTGCGCCGGGGATTTTCTTCATCTCTTTGATACCACCAAGGAACTTTTCAAGCTTTTCAATCTCTAAATTGAGCTTGATAACTTCCTTTTTGGGGAGAAGATCAAAGGTGCCGTCCTGCTCCATAGTGCGAAGCTGGTTAAGACGCTCAATTCTACGACGAATGGTGCGGAAGTTGGTGAGCATACCACCAAGCCAACGAGCGTTTACATAAGGCATAGAGCAATTGATTGCTTCTTCCTTAATGGAATCCTGAGCCTGCTTTTTGGTACCAACAAAGAGGATGTCGCCGCCTTCTGCTGCGATATCACGAGCAAAAGCATAAGCCTCGTTTAATTTCTTTGCGGTTTTCTGAAGGTCGATAATATAAATACCGTTACGCTCGGTAAAAATATACTCGGCCATTTTGGGGTTCCAACGACGGGTCTGATGACCAAAATGTACGCCGGCCTCCAAGAGTTGTTTCATAGATACTACTGATGCCATTTGTTTTTCCTCCTAGGTTTTTCCTCCGTTATGCATCATCTTTGGCGGTTTTTCCTTAAAGTCGGCATCGGCTTTAACGGTCACCTGCCCCGTCAATCAGCATAGCGTGTGTAATATTACTGTAAAATACAGTGGCTCTATATTAAACAGCTAGAGTATTATATCATATAAGCAATTGCTTTGCAAGTATTTTTTTGCTTTTTATAAATATTCGTAAAATAAGTAAAATAAAGGGAAGGACAAATGCCCTTCCCTTGTAAGAATTATATAAATTTCAAATTATGCTCTTACTGCTTTTTTAGTAGCAACCATAGCAACAAATGCGCCTGCGGTTAATAAAACAGTTACCATAAGTGCGCCGTTACCGGTTTGAGGAGCCTTGTCAGAATCGTTAGGCTCGCTGGGCTCGGTTTCTACATCATAAAGCTCTTCAACAGTGATGTCACCAAGAGGTTTAATAACGATTGTGTCAGAAGTTAAGGTGCCGGAAACGATTTCATAATCGCCGGTGATTACCCAACCCTTAAACTCATAATCACTACCCTCGGTTTTGGTTAAGGTGATTGTTTCACCATCTTTAACTTCGTGAGTAGTGGTAACATCTTCACCAGTAGAATTGGTAATAACCTCAACCTTATGGATAACTTCACCTTCAGGACTGCTTTCTGCTAAAGCGGGAACAGCCATAAAGGTTGCAAGAATAACTACTGAAAATAAAACAGCTAAAAACTTTTTCATAATATTGCCTCCATATTAAAATATTATTTGTGCTTATTATAACACAGCAAATTTAAAAAGTAAATAGTTTTTTTAAAATATTTTTAAAAATAAATATTCAGCCATAATTTTACAATCAGTGCAATGGAAGTTGTATCATATACCGGAATAATACACAAATCAGAATACTCCTTCATACTTTGATACTCGCCGCCCTTTGTAACCCCTGTAACATACAAAGGCACTGATGCCTCATTTGCTTTTTTGCAAAAAGCCTTGAATTCTGCAGAAGAAGTATTAAGTGTGCCCGAATGATAAGGTGTAAACACCACTGCCCTAGCACCCTCAAGAGAATAATTATACTCTTCAAAGGGCGAGGCGGTAATATTTAAAATGCCCGAAGTGTTTGAAAAAGCTTTTTCGGAAGGTTTTGTTATATCCTCTTTAACAAACTCATCATTTAAAGCTATAGTTCCATTATTATAGGTAGCACAAGGTCCGTTAAGGCTAAAAACCTTATGGTCATATTCACCGTGTCGAAGCAGACGGGTTGCAAAATGAATATCAACAGTCTTTAAATCATTGGAATAGCTGACATAAACACCTGTTTTACCTGATTGCTTTATAAATTCCACTGCCGCCTCAAAATTAATATTTCCGTTAGTAAGAGGATTTTCAAGGGGATACTGTGCCGAAACAAAAACAATAGGCTTTGTTTCACTACCTAAAGAATATGCTACTGCACAGGCAGAATACTGCAAAGTGTCGGTTCCGTGGGCGATTATGATTCCGTCACAATCGGTTTTTAACGCTTCTTTAACATCTGCAACCAAAGTATTTAATACTTTACCCGTAAGATTTTCGCTTAGTATTGTATAAGGAGAGCGAGCTTCAAACTGAACCGATTCGCCAAATTTCTTCTTATAGTTTTCAATTAGGCGGTACTTTTCTTTGGAATCGGGCGAGATATACCCATCACCATATACACTACCTATAGTGCCGCCGGTAAAAATAACATTAATCTTCATAAATATTTTCCCTAATAAAGCTTTACATCCTCCCAAAGGCGCTCATAATATGAACGGATTGATTCGTCAATATCCTTAAAATATTGCACCTTGGGGTAGTTTTCCTCATTGGGATAAAGATATTCATTACCCTTTAAGGTATAATCATCATTATTCATTACATGGGTATGGGGCGATGCATACATAACATATTCGGCAACCTCTAAAGCAATTTCAGGCTCTAAAAGAAAATTAATATACATCATAGCGGCTTTATAATTTTTACTGCTTTTGGGTATGCAGATTGAATCAACGAATATATTAACCCCCTCCTTAGGATAAACAAAATCCAAATCGGGATTATTTTCCTGCATAAGCAAAAAGTCGCCTGCATAGTAGGGCGCAATGGCCGCCTCGCCATCCTCCATTTTTTGATAGATTTCATCCATAACATATGACTGAAGAATAGATTTTTGTTCCTTTAGCTTTTCGGCTGCGGCATCCCACTGAGAACGGTCTGAAGAATTAAGATTGTAGCCCAACAGTAGTTGCGAAACCGCAAAAGCATCACGGGGATTATTAAAATTAAGAATGTTATCTTTATATTTTTCATCCCACATAACGCCCCAGCTTGTAGGTCTTTCTTTTACAACAGAGGTGTTATAAATAAGCCCCACCATGCCAACACAGTAGGGTACGGAATAGGAATTTTGTTCATCAAAATAAAGATTTTTATATCTTTTATCAATATATTTATAGTTTGAAAGTGATGCCGTATTAATAGGTTGCAGCATATTTTCTTTTTTCATACGGTCGATCATATAATCGGATGGGATAATTATATCATAAGAAACTCCACCGCCCTTAAGCTTGGAATACATAGCCTCATTACTCTCATAAGTTGTGTAATTAACCTTTATTCCGGTAAGCTTGGTGAATTCCTTGTTAATGTCGAGGGAGCCCTCGGTACCATCGGGGATATATTCCCCCCAATTAAAAACATTAATTGTGGTACCTGCAAGCTCCTTTGTGTATTCGCCCTCATACTCGATTGCCGCTTCATCCTCAGAGAGGTCGATGTCAACATCAACTCCCACCCCTCTTTTGGGTTCCTCCTTACAGCCGCAAAGAGTCAAAGTCAAAATCAAGAACAAGGCCACTAATATAAAAGCGGTTTTTTTCATATTTTTGCCGCCTCCTTTTTCTTATCACTGCGCGCCTGAGCTACATTAATTAATATTAAAAGCACAAGAACACTTAAGAATATAAGGGTGGAAAGGGCGTACATATCAGGTGTAACACGCCTTTTGGTCATAGAGAAAATTTTAATGGGAAGGGTTTGAAAATCGGGACCTGTAGTAAAATAGCTTATAACAAAATCATCAAGAGAAAGGGTAAAAGCCATTATCATACCCGTAAAAACACCCGAAGCAATAGACGGAAAAACAACCTTAAAAAAGGACTGCAAGGGCGTACAACCCAAATCTCTTGCTGCTTCAGACAAATGTGGGTCGGTTTGCCTTAGCTTAGGCAAAACAGAAAGTATTACATAGGGCAGGTTAAAGGTAACATGGGCTATAAGCATAGTTCCAAAGCCTAAAACATCCTCTGCCCCTACAAGTCTGCCAACAAAAACAAAAAGCAGCATAAGGGATATACCTGTTACAATATCGGGATTCATCATAGGTATATTTGTTGCCGTCATAATAGATGCGCGAACAAATTTGCGCTTCATCTGGAAAATTCCAACTGCGCTGAGAGTACCCAAAACGGTAGCTATAACCGCCGAAGCAACTGCCAGAATCAGTGTATTTTTTAGAGCTTCAATTGTAGAGCTATCGTTAAGCAGCTCACCATACCATTTAAGGGAAAACCCACCGAATATTGATGTACTACGGGCAGAGTTAAAGGAAAAAACAATCATAACCGCAATGGGCGCATAGAGGAATACCATAATAAGGGCGGTGTAAATGCGTGAAAAAATCTTCATACAATAAGCCCTCCCTCTTCATCATCTTTATCGGCAAAGTGATTCATTACGGCAAGACTTATTAAAATAAGCACCATAAGAATCAGGGAAATAGCCGCTCCCAAATTATAATTATATGCCGACTGGAACTGCATTTCTATAACATCGCCAATGAGCATTGTTTTACCGCCGCCCAGCTTTTGCGAGATATAGAAGGTGCTTACACAAGGAACAAAAACCATAGTAATGCCCGAAATTACTCCCGGCATACTAAGGGGCAAAATAACCTTACGAAGGCGCATAAAGGGTGATGCACCTAAATCGTCTGCCGCCTCTAAAAGGGAATGATCCAATTTAAGCATTGCAGTATAAATAGGCAAAACCATATAAGGCAGGAAGTTGTAAACCATACCTAAAATAATGGCACCCGGTGTGTTTATAAGCTTAAGGGGTCCTATACCGATTTTTTCTAAAAGTGTGTTTATAATGCCTGTGCGGGCTAAAATGGTTATCCAGGAATATGTGCGGATAAGAAAATTCATCCACATAGGCAGCATTATAAGCATACTTAGCATACGCTTGGGTCCCGCCTTCATATTAGACATAAAATATGCCAGCGGATAGGCGATTATAAGGCAGATTATGGTTGCCTCCACCGAATACACAAGAGATATGCCAAAGGTTTTTGCATATCTTGGAAGCTCGGCAATATTATCAAAAGTAAAGGCACCTGTTTTATCGGTAAAGGCATAATAAGCCACCATAAAAAGAGGCACTATAATAAATATAATTGACCATACTGTATATGGAGTACAGATTATGGGATTGTAATTTTTGGGTTTTGGATTTTTGATTTTTGCGTTGTTCAATTATCCGTCCTCCTTTTTAACATTTGCGAAATAAACCGATGGTTTTCGCGTAAGCGAAATGATAACTGTAAGCTTATTCTTCATCCTCTTCTAAATCTGAGAGGTGTTCGATTTCGTCGCTAAAGGTACTGTAGTCGCCGTACATACCCGAATATTTGGATTTTTTCATTACATGAAGAGCGTCAGGCTCAATAAACAGACCAACCCTCTCACCCACCTTATTCTCATCGGTGGTTTGAATCATCCATTTAAATCCGCATACATCTACAATAATTTCATAATGCACGCCAAGGAAGGTAACAGAGGTAACCTCGCCCTCCAGCATACCTTTATCAAGGGGGACAATATCTACATCCTCGGGGCGGATAACAATATCTACCCTTTCATTAGGATTAAAGCCACTATCCAGACACTCAAACTCCCTACCGTTTATAACTGCAAGGAAATCCTTTTTCATAATGCCATCCAGAATATTACTTTCGCCTATAAAATCGGCAACAAAGGCATTTTCGGGCTCATTATAAATATCCTGCGGGGTACCTATCTGCTGAATAATACCCTCGTTCATAACAACAACGGTATCAGACATAGCCAGAGCCTCTTCCTGGTCGTGGGTAACAAAAATAAAGGTAATTCCAAGGCTCTTTTGAATATTTTTAAGCTCCACCTGCATATCCTTACGGAGCTTTAAATCCAAAGCGGCAAGAGGTTCATCCAAAAGAAGCACCTTAGGACGGTTGATAATTGCCCTTGCAATGGCAACACGCTGTTGTTGACCACCCGAAAGCTTGGAAATATTACGCTTTTCATAGCCCGAAAGATTTACAAGCTTTAAAATATCGGCAACTGCTTGTTTAATCTCCTTTTCGGGAACCTTTTTAACTCTTAGCCCAAAGGCAATATTTTCATAAACATTAAGATGTGGGAACAATGCATAACGCTGAAATATGGTATTTACCTGACGCTTATGCGGCGGCAGAGCGCTAATGCTTTCTCCCTCAAACAAAACATCACCCTCGTCAGGACGGACAAAACCTGCTATAACCCTTAGAGTTGTGGTTTTACCGCAACCCGAGGGTCCTAAAAGGGTAACAAATTCTTTGTCCTTGATTTTAAGATCAATATGATCCAAAACCTTTTCCTCATCGAAGGTGACAGAAATATTTTTAAGTTCTACTACATTTTCCAATTATTCAACAACTCCCTTTGCGGACACAAAGTGCCGCGAAAACTTTTAAAGTTCTACGCGATACCCGCGATTTCTCTGCTGAAATGCCCTCCGCAAAGGGTTTTTCATAGCTCTCTCGTCCTTTATTTAAACGGGAGCTACGGCATTAAAGCTTGAATTCGCTTTTTTAAATCTTTCGCTAGTTATAAATACTTATATGAAAAACCTACCCCATATTAAATATTCATACATATAATATACAACCAAAAACGCCAAATGTCAACAATTTATTTAATGGGCAATTTTATATTATTATGGTAAAATCAGCCAACATTGACTTTTTCAACAACTTCATTGTTTCTGTACTGTAATGCGGTTTTACTTGTATGTTTCTTAAAGGTCTTCATAAAGTGAAGTTCATCAGAAAATCCGCTTGATGATGCTACCGATTTTACCGATAAATCTGTTGTTCTAAGTAACTGACAAGCATATTCAATGCGTTTTTGGTTTAGATATTTTATAAGGGTGATTCCATATTTTTCCTTAAAAAGGCGAAGCAGATGGGGATGACTTATACCCACCTCCATACAAAGCGAAGATATGCTGAAATCGGTGCGTGTATAGCCTTCGTCAATAACCCTTTTTACATACTCAATGCCGGTATCCGGTTGAAGTACGGTAGAAATCTCCATAAGCTCATAAAAAACAGCAAGCACGCCAAAATATCCACCGCCCGATTTAAGCGATTCAAAGCAATTTTTAAGCAAATATCTGATTTTTTGGCGGTTTTTACAGTCCTTTACAGGGGTATTAAATCCCAACAAATCGCCGTAATATCCGCTTATCTCACCCCTGAAGGCAAACCACACATATTCCCACGGCTCTGCTTCATCAGGGTAGTATTCAATCTTGGTATTGGGCGGAAGGAAAAACATCTGCCCGCCCTTTATTATATAGGTTTTTTCGCCCGTTGTTAATTTACCTTTACCCGATAACACAAAATGCCAGGTATAAAAGCTTTGAACTCTGGAGTTTTTATCCGGTGTGTACTCCCTTGCAAAATTATGATAACCTATATTAACTATTCCAAAATCACCATCAAAAACAAATTGACGGCTTGTTACCGCTTCATCAATAAATTTTTCCATAAAAAATCACCACAAAATCATTATATCACAATGTTTTTAGTTTGTAAATGATAAAAAAAGACAGTTTTTTGATATTTTTATACATTGTCTTTTGCGGCATACAGAATTATCATATAAGTAGAAAAGGAGCTGATATTTATGATTAATGCTTGTGTTATTGGTTTGGGTAGCAGAGGTTTCCACCTCACCCGAAATGTTCTTCTAAACAATGATGATGTTAATATTTTAGCCGTTTGTGACCTTTATGAGGACAGAGTTCAAAAAGTTCAGGAGCTTATTAAGGAGAAAAAGGGCAACGACGCCAAGGGCTACTCTGATTACAAAGAAGCCATTAACCACGAAGGTTTAGATGCGGTTTATGTTTTTACCGGTTGGGAATGGCACACCGAAATCGCTATTTATGCAATGGAAAAGGGTATTGCTGTTGCAAGTGAGGTTGGCTGTGAATATTCTCTTGATAGCCTTATGAAACTTGTTGAAACTCAGGAGAGAACCGGCACACCTTATATGTTTATGGAAAACTGCTGCTATAATAAGGATGAGCTTTTGGCTACCGCAATGGCAAGGAAGGGTATGTTCGGCACAATTGTACACTGTTCGGGTGCTTACGGTCACGACTTAAGGAGCGAGGTTTCTCACGGTCTTATAAACCGTCACTACCGTTTTAAGAACTACGAAAACCGCAATTTAGAAAACTACCCCACACACGAGTTAGGCCCTATTGCAAGGCTTCTTAACATAAACAGAGGTAACAGATTTGTTTCGGTATCGGCTTTTGCATCCAAGGCTGCAGGTCTTAAAGAATACATTGCAAACTGCGAGGATGCAGACGAGGTAATGAAGAACACCGTATGGAAGCAAGGCGATATTGTAACAACGGTTATCACCTGTGCAAACGGCGAAACAATACTTCTTCGTTTAGATACCACCCTTCCCCGCTCTTACAGTCGCGAATTTACCGTAAGAGGTACAAAGGGTCTTTACACTCAGGAAAATAATTCGGTTTATTTAGATGGCGAAAAAGAATATTGGGAACCCGTTGATTACAACAAAGCTACCATTGATAATGCTAAAAATTATGAAGAAGAGTTCTTGCCGGATATTTGGAAGAATATAACCGAGGAGCAAACACAGCTCGGTCACGGCGGTATGGACTGGTTTGTTTACAAGGCATTCTCCGACGCGCTTCAAAACGGCGAGCCTATGCCTATTGATGTTTATGATGCCGCTACCTGGATGGCAGTTTCTGTGCTTTCTGAAATGTCTATAGCCGCAGGCGGTGCGCCTCAGCTAATGCCCGACTTTACAAAGGGCAAATGGCACCTTAGAAAACCCGAGGATGTTATAAAGCTTTAATATATTAAAAGTCGTTCCGTATAGGTTGTACTCTAAAGGACAGTAAAAGAGCTGTGTAGAAAATTTCTACACAGCTCTTAATTTTGTCTTATACCGTAACAAGCAGGGAAAATGTACGGCACATTTTCCGCTTGTTAGGAGACCCTAAAACCCTTAAACCCCTCTCACAACGAATATCAGCATGTGGTGCAGTACGCAAAGAGGGAAATAGTTTGATAAAACCATAATTTATCATAGGATAATAGTATTGAATGACATTGGTTTTAAAATAAAATTGTTGTTTTGAATTGTTAAAATCTTTTCTTTTTCGTAAGGATTTACTATGACTGCCACTATATTTCCATCGGGGTTTTTAAACACTGCAGAGCTTGTTGAGTGTGCGCCTTCGGTTTTGAGCATAACGGCACCCTTTTTAACAAAATACGAAAAATGCTTAACGGCGTAATATTCGGGATTTCTTGTGATTTCGCCGTTATCAACTGTAAACAACGAATTTTGATGCCAACCCCAAGTAGAAAGTCCGCCCTTTGCAAGCACCATGTTCCAATATACGTTAGCATTAGCACCGCCTTTAAAGGAACGGCGATAAATCTCAAAAACTTTTAACGCGTGGTCCCACTTATTTTGACCGTCTCCACACTCCATTTCGGTTTGCACGGCCTTAAGATTTGGATAATCTTCTTTAAATAATCCAATTTCGTGAGTGGCAGACCATTGGAATCCTGCACCCTTAATGCTGTTTCTAATTTTTTCGTTTTGCAAAATTTTTCCGTAAATTTGCATATAAAACTGATACCAACAGTTTGTACCAAGCCATATTTCACATAAATCGCCAATTTCATCAATAAGATAATTTGCTAAAAAGTTTTCCATTTCTTCTGCACTGTATTGGCATGAAGGAAATTTGTGATCACATAAAAATTCGTTTTGCGGATATAGGTGAGAGATTTTAATGCCTTCCTTTGCATATTCCTCAACAAATTTTCTAAGGTATAGTGCATAGGCCTTTAAGTTTTCCCCTGTTTGAACTAACTTGCCGTAATTACATGCCTGCGGATATTTCATCCAAGTAGGCGGGCTCCAAGGAGATGCAAAAAAAGCCATTTTGGGACAACGCTTTTGCGCTTCTTTAATAGCGGGAATAATATACTGTTTGTCCCTTTCTATCGAGAAGTTTTTCATCTCGTAATCACCTTTTGTATCGTTATAACTATACCAATCTTCTGCAAAATCATTAGCGGCAATTGATATTCTGTTATAACTAAAACCTAAGCCCTCTTCCGAAAACAATTCGTCGTATATTTCGTTTTGGTCTTCTTCCGGTAAAGATGCTATTGCTTTCATACCTATTTCATTAAAACAGGCACCAAAACCATATATTTCTTCGCCAATAGCTTTGCCAATTTTTAGTTCTTCACCTTTTACTTCCGATAAAGCGTTTAATTCGCTCCATTTTTCATTTTCGGTAGTTGAAATCCATTTCATAAAATCACCTCACCATTTATTATAATATACTATAATTTGACTTTTCTAGTCATAAGTTGTATAATTAACAGACATAATTTTACTTTTGGTGATTTGTATGATTTATGAGCTTGCACATTTAAGTAGTGCCGACTATTTTAAAAAAATATATTGTGAAAATTTTTCTTTTCCACCGCATATACATAACTGTTTTGAATTTGTAGTGTGTTTGTCGGGCAAAACCTATATTACGATAGACGAAAAAAATCACGAAATAAAAGTAGGAGAATCGGTGCTTATATTTCCGCATCAACTTCATTCCTTTACATATAGCGAAAGCCGTCATCTAATTTGCATATTCTCGCCTAAAACAGTATCGGCATATTTTGAACCTCGCGCAACACTAAAGCCCAAAAGCAACAAATTTATTCTTGATAGTGCGTTTATTACAGCCCTTAACAATTATAATTGTGATTCGCAGCGGCTTTTTGAAAAAGGTATTCTTTATCTAATATGCAACGAATTTGACCAAAACGCAGAATATGAAGAAAACATAAACAAAAGTTTATTAGACAAGATATTTATATTTATAAACGAAAACTTTACCGAAAACTGCTCGTTGACCACTATTGCTGAGCATATAGGATACAATACATCCTATATTTCAAGATACTTTAAAAAATGTGTTGGTATTAGCCTTAGTGATTATATAAATATAGTACGGCTTGGTAATGTTTGCTACCTTTTTGAAAATTCAAATGACACAATTCTTAATTATGCACTTAATAGCGGTTTTGATTCATTACGCACCTTTAACCGCAATTTTAAAAAGTTCTATGGCGTTTCTCCCAAGGAATATTTTAATGTAAAAAAACAGCACCGATAATCTTTTGTGATATATACTAAAAAAATCCGCCCGAGGAAACTCGGGCGGATTGATTCGTTTGTGAAACTTTAATTATTTCATATCCTTAATTGCGGCCTGTGCTGCAACGAGCTGAGCGAAAAAAGAATTCTAAAGCTTTCCTTAAGAGTACAACGCCTAGGGGACGATTTTTTTATTTTTAAATTGATTTATTTTTTAAAATGTGATACATTTATTCTGGTGATAATATGCATATTTATGAAAAACTTTCCAAGGAATTAGAAAGCCGAATAAAAGAGGAAAAAGAAAACAAGACATTTTTAAATTTTGGTTTTAATGAGGATAATGTTATTCGCCGTAATCCCGAAAGAGATAAGGCATCTATATGGCGCACCGCTTTTATAAGGGACATTGATAAAATAATGCACTGCCCATATTACAACCGTTATGCCGATAAAACTCAGGTGTTTTCATTTTACAAAAATGATGATATAACCCGCAGGGCGCTACATGTTCAGCTTGTTTCCAGAATAGCCAGAACAATAGGTAAAACACTAAATTTAAATCTTGATTTGATTGAAGCCATTGCCCTTGGTCACGATATAGGTCACACACCCTTTGGTCACGCAGGCGAAAGCTTTTTAGATGAGATTTATTTTTCGGGTATGGGCAGACATTTCAGCCACAACATACATTCGGTAAGGGTTTTAGATAAAATATTCCCACTTAACATTAGTTTGCAGACTCTAAGCGGAATCGCCGCACACGACGGTGAATTTGAGCTTGCAGAGTATTACCCCAAGGCTGTTAATTCCTTTGATGAATTTGACACCGCCATTGAAGCCTGCTATATTGATAAAGCCAATATTAAAAAGCTTATTCCTTCCACCCTTGAGGGCTGTGTTATGCGAATATCAGATATTATTGCATATTTGGGCAAGGACAGGCAGGATGCAGACCGCGCCGACATTGCTATGCAAGATACCTTTTTGCAAAGTAAAATCGGCGTAATAAATGCCGAGATAATTAATAATCTTATTGTAAATATACTGGAAAACAGTTACGGCAAGCCTTACATAAAAATGGATAAGGAGCATTTTGATGCCCTTAGTATGGCTAAAGCGGCAAATTACGATTTGATTTACAAAAATGAAGAAGTAGAAACGGCGCTTAAATCCACCGTAAAGCCTATGATGGAGCAGATTTATTATAAGCTGCTTGATGACCTTAAAAAAGGTGATGAATCCTCACCAATTTTCAAGCATCACATTAATTTTATTTTAAAATCACATTACAAAAGCGAAATCCCCTACACCCAAACCGAACAAAACCAGATTGTTGTAGACTTTATTGCAAGTATGACCGATGATTATTTTATTGATTTGTATGCCCACCTATTTCCCGAAAGTGAGCTAAAAATAGAATACAAGGGTTATTTTAACAAAGGTTAGATAAAAAAGACTGTAAAAACAATCAATTTATAAAAAACCTAAAACACCTGAATAATATTAAAAATCTGCAATAAAATGCGCTTTTTTCGCATTTTATTGCAGATTTTTGTGTTTGTAAAATATATTAGTGAGATAAATTGTGGTGAACGCCAAGCGTTCTTTTATTACGAATAAATCTGTGGATGCGGCTAGGTATTTACCCCGCGTCCATTTTATTTGTGGGTATAAGGCGGTTTTTTAGCCTGTGCTTTGCCTTTTTAAAGCATTCAAATAAATTGTGAGATGTATGCCTTCCCCTTGACGGGGAAGGCTTTGTTCGTTAAATTAAGATTTATCAGACATTAGCTGTCCTACATTCTAAAAAGCCTTGATATTACTAGCCTTTTCAGCAACTTTAAACTCAATTGTTATGTATTTTCCCTTGTTTTTGCCCTTATGAGCGAAAATAAGGG
>JAGAOS010000008.1 GCA_017623575.1 Clostridia bacterium | reverse complement strand
CGTACGCTGGGGGAAGGGTTGAAAAACCGTCACAAACCGCTTTATTAAGGGCTTTCTGCTGTGAAAAATCTCCCCTTCCACCGCCGTTCGGCGGTCCCCCTTCCCCGTCCGGGGACGGCCTCCTAAACCGCAAATTTGTGCGATAAACCACAATTTAACATACGGTCATTTTTTACAGGTCAATACTGTTTATCTACATAATAAAGCTCTGCAAAAAAGCATTTAGCATTTTGCAGAGCTTTTAATCTGTTTTAGGTTATTTTCTGTATTTTGAAGGCGTAATACCCATACGCTTTTTAAAAAACACCGTTAAATGGCTGGCATCATAAAAGCCTTCCTTTTCGGCAATTTCTAAAATTGACATATCGGTATTAACTAAAAGAGAGCAAATTCGGTTTATTTTAATTCGGTTTATGTATTCAATAGCACCGCATCCAAAGCAACCTTTTGCCAGTCTTTCAATATGAACCCTGCTGTATCCTGTAAGCTTGCATATTTCATCCAGCGTGGGAGTAGAATTAATCTGTTTTAAGGCCTGCCTGAATTTTGTTTCAAAATCAGATTTGCTTTTATTGTTAAGCGCCTCAACCGTTTTTAGCAAAAGTTCATCTGCCTTATGCTCAGCCAGATGAATATTCAGTGCAGTAGGGGTGTTTATAATTCGGTGTATATCGTCAAACAAAAAAGTCGGCTCTGGGATTTTGCACACTCTGAATTCGTTGTTGCAAACCGAGCTGATTAAATCAAAAAGGCCTCTGCTATCAGACTTGTTTAAAAGGTCAACTCCCATTTGACTATATTCTGTTTCGGTGTATACGGAGTGGGGAATATCGGGCGGCAAAACAAACGCCATTCCGCTTGAAATTTCATATTTTTCGCCCTTAAAGGTTATTGTCAGCTTTCCCGAAAAAATATAGTTAAGGTGATAAATGCTGTGTGAATGGTTTGGTGGACCCACAAAGCCGCCTTTTGCCTTCATTGCATTTACCATTTTAAAGGGCGGGTTAAGCTCGGACATTGTTGAATTGCTTACTGTTGCTTTTTTATAACTCATTTTTTGGCTACCTCTTTGCTTCCAACTGTAACCTCGCCGCTTTGCAGATGCTCCCTTTCACCGGATTCAGTTTTAATAACAAGGCGAAATGCTTCATCAATATCAAGCACAGTTCCAACATTTTCTTCCCCGTTTTTAAGGTAATTGACCTTTTGGTTTTTAAGCAGTAGGCGGTTGCGATATGCCTCTACAGTATCTGCGGATTTTAAATTTTTGTATAGCTCAAAAAAGTTATTTATAATGCTTGCTAAAAGCAAATTAATGTCAACCGCTTCGCTTGACTCCAAAACGGAGCCGGCTATGGCTTTTATCTCCTCGGGAAATCCGTTTTTGGGGGCATAAAGATTAATGCCTATACCAAGAATAATATATTTTACTGCCTTGCCGTCGGGGGCAAAAGCTCCCTCACTTAAAATTCCGCATACCTTTTTGTTATTTATAAAAATATCATTTACCCATTTTATTTGCGGTTTTTTGGTTGTAAGGCTTTCAATGGCATAGCATACCGCCACCGCCGCCAAGGGGGTAATAAAGGTAATATCCTCGGGGGCAAAATTCGGTTTTAATATTAAACTAAAATAAATTCCGCTGCCATCGGGGGAATAAAAGCTCCTGCCAAGCCTACCCTTGCCACCTGTTTGTGAAAGGGCAATAATTACACTACCCTCAGGCGCGCCCTTTTCGGCGGCCTGCTTGGCGGTTGTGTTTGTGGATTCCAATTCTTTAAAAATATTAATATCACCCGTTGCTTTAAGATGTTTTTTTAACATTTCGGCAGATAGCTTTTGGCGGTTCATTTATTATCACCCCTTTTACATATTATATATAATAGCATATTTTTAAAAGTTATTCAATAAAAACCTCCCTTTGAAAAGCAAATTCAAAGGGAGGTTCAATTCTTGTCCTACATATTATATTTATATATTTCTTCCCTGCAGACCAAAGCTCACCGAAAGTGCGCGGTCTACCTTATCCATCATCATAACATCCAGATTACCCATTTTTTCTTTTAAGCGGCGCTTATCAATGGTTCGCACCTGCTCCAGCAGTACAATCGAATTTTTTTGAAGTCCCGAGCCCTCTGCCTCAACGCTTATGTGTGTTGGAAGTCTGGCTTTATCCTGTTGACTGGTTATAGCCGCCGCTATAACTGTGGGACTGTATTTGTTACCAACATCATTTTGTATTATAAGCACAGGTCTTATACCGCCCTGCTCGGAGCCTACAACGGGACTTAAATCAGCATAATAAATTTCGCCACGCTTAACGGTCATTTTAAGCATCCTTTCATAAAATCAGTTCGGGCGTTGCCTGCCTGAACAATATAATGTACAAATGCGTTTTGCATCTGTTACTATTTTTGCCACGGAGTTACATTTTAATCAGTAAAAGGAATATTTTTTAATTTATTTCCATATTCTATATTATGCCATATACCTTTTTATGTAACCAAGCCGTTAGAGCTGTAGCTTCATTTTAAAGGTGCAAATTCCTTTTTTAAAAAGCATATATTACAGTAAAAAGGTATAAAAAAACACTTAAAATAAGGCTTTTTAAAAATTGCATAAAAGGATTTTAGGGCTAAAAACAGTGGCTTTAGGGCGTTTAAAAAGGTAATTTTTTATAAGAAGTTAACAAAACACTTTGCAAATACGAATAAGTTATTGACTAATTGAACAAAAAACAGCAAAATATTACTATTTGTAAAGAAAAAAATACAGCCGCGGTGACAATAAAATTCACATTTAGTAGCAAAATGCACAAAAACGAATTGAAAAGGTTACAAAATGACCCTTTTAAACGAAAATGTTACAGGTTTGTAATCTTTATTTTGGGATTTTGGGGTCAAAAAGTTTGGCTATTTTGCATACCAAAAGGTGATTTTTTTACCTTGACCCCCGAGGTTTTTTGGTATATACTGCTTAAGGCGTCAAAAAAGGCGCCAAATATAACCGAAATAAAAAATCGGTTTTCAGCAGTAGCAGATGCGTTTTTCCGTGCATCTGAACACCAAAAATAACTTTAACATCAGGTACTGCTGTAATTACGGAGGTTTATTAATGAGTACAATTAAACTTATGATTGTTAAATGTGTTACTGCACTTTTAATCAGCACCGTTATGGCATCCAGTCTGGTTGCTTTTGCTGCAGCTAATAACAACACCGTAACTATTGTAGACGGTGGAAAAACAATCGAGCTTAGTACACATCGTACTACCGCCGAGGAAATTCTTCGCGATGCAGAAATTTCTCTTTCGGTTGGTGACAAGGCACTTCTTGAAACAAATTCAAATGGTGCATCTGTTCTTACTGTAAGGCGTGCATTCCCTGTATACATTACAGTAGGTAGTGAAACCAAAATGGTTAATATGGTAGGTGGCACCGTTGCTGATGCTCTTGCAGAGGCAGGCGTTACATTGGATGAGAGCTCTGTTTGCAACCTGAAGCCCGAAGCAGTTCTTACCGAAGAAACCTATATTGATGTTGTATCTGTAAAATATGTTACCGAAAGCTATAAAGAAAGCATTCCCTTTACCGCAAAGGTTGAGTATTCTTCCAGCCTTGAAAAAGGCAAAAAGCAGGTTAAGGGCGGCGTAAACGGCAGCCGTACAGTAACAGTTAAAAAGACCTATAAAAATGGTGTTGTTACCGCAACCGAAACAGTTTCAACCGTTGTAACAAAACCCGCGGTAGATAAGGTTACCGTTATAGGCACCAAGGTTGTTAATAAAAAGAAAACTACTACAACCGCAAACGGCACAAAGCCCTATTCTTCAATTAAAACTATTTCCACACTTAAAGCTCCCGCAAATCTTACCCTTACCAACAAGGGTATTCCAACCTCTTATAAAAAGAAGGTGACTGTGGAAGCTACTGCTTATACCGATCATTCCGGTACCCGCTGTGCAAGTGGTGTTTTACCCCAGACAGGTTATATTGCAGTTAATCCCAAGGTTATTCCTTACGGAACCAAAATGTTTATTGTATCTGCCGACGGAAAGTATGTTTACGGCTATGCAATTGCAGCCGATACAGGCGGATTTATAAGAAAAAGACCTAACAATGTAGATCTTTTCTTTAACACAAAAAGCGAGTGCCGTCAGTTCGGTCGCCGCGATGTAGTAATCTATTTCTTATAAAAAATTACGGCTTGAAGCAAAATGCTTCAAGCCGTTTTTGAATATTTTACAATTTAAAATATTTCAACATTCCATCCTGCAACATATTGTGAAAGAACAACAATATCATTTAAATCAGCATAACCGTCATCAGAAACATCTCCAAGGATATATGGCGGTCTTTCTTCATTGCAAATATTGCAGATTAAATCCTCTTCGTTATCATATACATGACCGTTTTTTATTAAATTTTGCGTGGTAAATTTAGTATAATATTTTTTCCTAAAATATAAAGAGGTTGTAAAATTTTGATATTATCTATTATTCTTTATAAAAAGTGTTTTTAGGTATTAAAAATTTTAAGATTTTATTGAGATAATAATATGAAAAGCGATACACCGCAAAGCAAGTTCAACTTCCTTTGCGGCGTGTTTGTTATTTATTAATTAATTGTTAGGTTTGCTTTTTTAGAAATTGTGATTTTTATTATTTAGAATCTGTTTCGGTTTGCGGTGTAATGGAGTCTTCCTCAATTTCTTTGCCTAAAAATTCGGGAATTTTTATACCTGCCATTTTAAAGGTTTCATTAAGGGGAGGAATGGATTTCATCATACCCGAAAGGAAGTTTGATGTTGTAGAGCTGCCATCCTTACCGCCCATAGAATCCCAAACGGTAACCTTATCAATTTTAAGATTCTTAACGGCTTCAACCTGAATTTTAATAAGCTCCTCAATCTTGTCAACAAGCATTAACTGAACAGCGGCATTTGCATCTCCGCCTGCGGCGTCAACAATCTTTTTAAAGCCCTCTGCCTGCTTTTCAAGTATTTCCTGAGCACCGCGAGCCTGAGCTTCCATAGTGGCGTAAATGGCATCGGCTTCACCCTTTGCCTTACGGCGAGCCTGTTCGGCTTCAGCCTCGGCGGCTAATTCCATACGCTCTTTTTCAATCTTCGCCTTAACAATAACATCCGCCTTTTGGGTTGCTTCTTCTCGTTCGGCACGGGCTTGCTCGGCTAATTGTTGAGCGGCATAAGCCTCTTCCAAAGCCTTAGCCTCGGCAATCTGCTCAGCGGCGGTTGCGCGGCGAAGAGCCTCAGCCTCTAACTCGCGGCGGGTAGCATCCGATTGAGCAATGGCGGCCTTGGATTCATTTTCACCGGCAATAGCGGCGGCATCAGCCTCAGCAACCTGAATACGCTGATCCTTAACGGCTTGAGATTCACCTATAGAACCGTCGCGGTTTTTCTCGGCAACCGACTTTTTAGCATCGTTTATAGCCTTTGCGGCGGCTTCCTTACCAAGAGCCTCAATATATCCCGATTCATCGGTAATATCGGTAACATTAACATTTATAAGTCTAAGACCAATCTTTTTAAGCTCGGTTTCAACATTGTGGTAAACTGCCTCCACAAACTTGTCGCGGTCGGTGTTGATTTCCTCAATATCCATTGTGGCGATTACCAAACGAAGCTGACCAAAAATAATATCCTTTGCAAGCTCCTGAACTTCCATCATTTTAAGACCAAGAAGTCGTTCAGCGGCATTCTGCATTGTGCCTGCCTCTGTGGAAATACCAACAGTAAAGCGGGAGGGAACATCAACACGAATGTTCTGATGCGAAAGTGCGTTTGTAAGGTCAACATTAATGGAAATAGGTGTTAAATCCAGATATTCAAATGCCTGAATAACCGGCCAGATGAAGGCGGCGCCACCGTGTATACATTTAGCAGAGCGGGCAGAGCCATCCTTGTTGGTGCCAACCTTACCGTAAATAACCATAACCTTATCGGAAGGGCAACGGCGGTAGCGTGACAGCAGCAGTACAATAAGCGAGAAAAGCAAAACGCCTATTACTACCAAAAGAATTACAAGATTGCTTGACATAAAATTGCCTCCTTTTATTATACAGCCGAAGTATCTTCAGCTATTGGTTTAACAATCAGTGTAGACTGATTAATAATACCCGTAATTTTTACCAGACTGTCGGTTTTCAGGGTTTCGCTATGCTGGGTGATGGCAGAATATTCAACATATCTGTCCTGCAGAACAAAGGTGACCTTACCAAAGGATTTACCATTTGCAGGTATTGGAATATAAACCTGAGCCGTTTTTCCCAGCGCCCCTCTTATATCAATATTACCCGAGTCTTGTAGCTTTAAGCTCCATTTTAAAATCAAAGCGGTAACAATAAGTGAAATCAAACCGCCAAGCAGAGAAATTAAAATAACCAAAGAGGTGTGCAGAGTTGTTTCACCAAGCACAACACCAAGCCAGCCGCCAACCGAAAAGAAGGCTATAATTCCACGCACCGTAAAAAGTCTTAATCCCGCGTCGTGGTGGGCGTGGTCTATATGTTCCGGATGGTCAATGCTTAAATCATCTGCAAAATCCGCATCATCGCCAAGGTGGATATTGTCTGCAAAATCATCGTGACTATCCCCAAAATGTCCGTCGGTATGTGAATCTGTATCGTGGGAGCCGCCTATACCTAAAAGCAGCATTATAGTTTGTAAAAACAGCATAACAGTGGCGGGTATTGCAACCAACGCAAAGCTTTGCTGCAATATGTTCATTCCTGTCCACCAATCGGTAATAAAGTTCATAATAAATTCTCCTTTCGAGTTAATATTTTAATTTCTTTTTTGCGTTTTTTAACTCCTAGCAGTTCTCCGCATAAAAACGCAGGAACAACTAAAAAAATATACGATGCAGTCATACATATATGTTTAATGATAGGCGGAACAAGTGTGTAAAAGCCTAACTTGTTTTTTAAATAAAATAAATCGGCTAAAAATAAACTTCCTGCTCCTGAAACATAAGCGGCGTAGGTAAGAAGCGGTGCTAATATTTGTTGAATAACAAAAACAACTATACAAGCTATAATAGTTACTTTTAGATTAAACTGCCTGTTTCTGTATCCTTCTTTATATGACAACAAAAACAGTGTTAATATTACACCTAATTCACCTAAAATTGTTTTTATTATTCGTTCTGCCATCGGAGAAAGGGTAAAAGCCATTTCTATGGGATACGATATAAGAATAAATAAAATACTCATACATAGTCCCCAAAAAAGAAATGAAGCGTAAATTCCGATTTTTGTAAGAATAACTTTCATTGCATTACCTCTTACTGAATTGTTGAATCATCCAGCAGCTCGTTACACAGTCTTTCCGATTTTCGCTTTATCATAGCGGCTATATACGCCGTTACCATAACCCTGAGGGCGGAAAAAAGTCTTTCCTTTGAATCGGGCAGTGGTCCTTTGTAATCGGCCAGATGCTTCCTTATGGCTGATTTTACAGATTCCCCCGAAAGCTTATTTTCATCAAGCGAAAAAATAATTGTACAAAGTCTGTTGTATAGCTCGCCCTCATTAATAATATCATCTGTCATATCATCCACCGAGCCGTTTACATAGCTCATAAGCTTTGCAATCTGCTCCAGCTGAATTGAATCTCTGAGTATACTTATAATAAGTATTCTGGCAATTTGCCGTTCATTATATTTTTTGCCAATAGTTTTTGAAACCCAACCTCGTTTGACCCAGTTTTGAATGGTTGTGCCCTCAAGACCTGTCATTTCAGTAAGCTGGGAGAGTGTAATGCCACCCGTTGCGGCGCAAAGTGAAGATATTATAAAAAATGAATTTTCACAAAATTTGGAATCAAAGGGGAGTGTAGTTCCCGGAAAAAATTTCATCTGCATATGGCACACCTCCGTAATGAATAACTGTATTTTCTATGCTTATTATATCAAAGGTTCATATGAACCGCAAATACGGTTCTACGACAATTTCATTCAAAATCATCCGATATTTAAAAATATATCTGTTTTTTACAGTTTTTCTCTTTTTTTCGGCATTTTTCTTTAATTTTTGGCTATTTAAATTAACTGCAATATTAAATAATAAAAAAATACAATATTTTCAAGAAAAATAGCACATTAAAGTCTTGAAAAATAAGCGCTTTTGTGGGATAATAAAATGAATATTTGTTTTTTTATGCCATATACAAAAAGGGGAAATTCATTAATATGCTTACATTTAAGGATGTAAAGAATAATCCTGCAATTTCGGTTTACATTACCAAAGCAGATGAATCGCTTAAAGCCTTGGGCTATACCGAGCACAGCTTCGCTCATGTAACAAAGGTTTCTACGGTTGCGGCAGAAATCCTTCAGAAGCTGGGTTATAGCAGTCGCGAGGTGGAGCTTGCTAAAATAGCGGGCTATATGCACGATATAGGCAATCTTGTAAACAGGGTAGAGCATTCTCAAAGCGGAGCGGTTATGGCATTTCGCATTTTGGATAATCTTGGTATGGATGCCGCAGATATAGCCGATGTTGTATCGGCAATCGGCAACCATGATGAGGGCGTTGGTGTACCCGTAAATGCAGTAGCAGCCGCTTTGATTCTTGCCGATAAATCTGATGTTCGCCGTAGCAGAGTCCGCAATAATGATGAAACCAGCTTTGATATTCATGACAGGGTTAATTATTCGGTTATAAATTCTGAGCTTTTAATTGAAAAAGAGCGTAAAATAATCAAGCTCAAGCTTCGTATAGATACAGCCTATGGCTCGGTTATGGATTATTTTGAAATCTTTTTAGACCGTATGATTCTTTGCCGTAAGGCGGCAGAGTGCCTTGGACTCAGCTTTAAGCTGGATATTAACGGTCAACAGCTTATTTAAGATTTACTGCTGTTTTAACAAAGCGGAGGAGGATTAAGAATGTTTAAACTTAACAGAGTTAATAAAAAGGCAATAATCAATATGCTTATTACTGCAGTTTTGGTTGTGGCAATATTAGATATTGCAGCGCTTGTTGTGTGGATTATTAATGAAGGCTTTAAGCCGATTGTAACCATAGTCCTTGTTTCTTTTCTTGCCTTTTTTAACCTTATAATTATAGCCTCGGCTTTTATAAGATATTTTCGTTACAGCTACTTAATAGATGAAAACCGTATAGTTGTGCGTGAGGGCATTTTATTTGTGTCAACAACCATCGCCCCCATTGAGCGTGTGCATCAGATTACGGTTGAAAGCGGACCTATTGATAGGCTTACGGGTCTTGCTAAGGTTATGGCTACAACTGCGGGTGGAGAAATAGTTGTAAGATTTTTAGAAAAAGAGCTTGCCGAGGAATTGGCTATAAAGCTTGAAAAAACAGTAAAAAGCATTGTGAAAGAGCAGGCGCAAAAGAATGAGGAATAAAGAGTTTCGTTGCCACGCTTCAATGATTTTTGCCGATTCAATTAAAGGCTTTATTTATTTGTTAGTAGCATTAATAGGTGGCTTTTTTGAAGAAATCACAACCGAATTCGGCATAATGCTTGATGAGGGTGAAATACCTTCTGAATCCTTAGAACAGCCCGCCGCCGAAATTAATATTTCAATATGGTTTATTGCGCTTGGCGTTGCAATTCTTCTTGGCGTATTTTTGTTATGGCGGTATTTTGTGTGGCGCCGTACATATATCACCCTAACCGACGATACCTTAATTTATGATAAGAGAACCTATTTTTTTAAGAAAAAAATAAATGTAGACCTTAAAAAAATCGGAACAGTCAATTTAAAAATAGGTATTTTTGATTGGATTTTTAATACCTGCACCGTCAAGCTGGATATGAGCTCAGGCGCAACAGCAAATGAAACCGATTTCAGGCTTGTTTTTAAAAGGGATTTTGCCAAGGCTTTTGAAAGGGAGATTATAGCCATTAAAAATGGTGAAATAATTGAAGCTGAGCAAAGCAATGAGCTTGCCGATGTTGTTCATCAGTCGGCGCAAAACGAAAAACCAATATTCTTTTTTAAGTTTATTTATGTATTGCGTCATGCAGTGCTTTCGGCAAATATTATATGGATTTTGTTTTTAGGCATTGCGTTTTCCTGCTTTGCTGTGCCGTGGGAGTCGATTTCTGTATTTTTATATCCATTGGTGCTTTTTTTAGGTGTTCCTGTGGCTTTTGCATTTGTTATAATAAGTTCTGCAGTTAAAACGGTTTTCCGCTACTGCGATTTTTTAGTAAGCCGTACAAATAAAGAAATTGTAATTTCTTCGGGACTTGTTACCAAGCATAGCTACCGATTGCCCGTTTCGGCAACAAATGCCGTTATAATTCGTCAAACCCTTTTGGGACGCATTTTTAGAATGTATTATGCCGATATTCTTAATGTTGGTATGGATGATGAGAATGATAAGAACTCTCAGCCTCTTTGCCTTATGGTTAATAGACGGGATATGGAGAAATTTTTATCTATGGCTTTGCCTGAATTTGCAACCGAATTTCAAACAACTCCGTCACCTAAAAAAGCCTTTTTCCCAACCTTTATAAAGGCGGCTATAGTGGCGGCAATCTTATCGGTTATTAATGTTATAATTACTGTTGAATCTACCTTTTTTGAAGAGGTATTAACATATCTGTTTATTTGGGGCGGAGCCACACTTGTTTCGGTTTTAGCCTTTAAAACCAAAGGCATATTTATTGGCGAAAGGCTTCTTACGGTATCTAATGGAATATTATCTAAACGCATTGTGCTGGTTCCTTATTCAAAAATTCAAATGCTTAAAACCGAATTTGGTCCCGTAAGCGGCCCTTTAAAGCTTAAACGCGGAACCGTTCATATTCTTGCAGGAGCATTAAATCAAAGCAATTCGGTAGGCTATTTTTCTGCCGAAACCTTTGAAGCAGTTATAAATAAAATTGAACAATACCAAACGGTTGACTGGAGGTTGAATTAAATGAAAAGAATTGCAAGCTTTGAGGTAGACCACCGTTATATAACACCGGGTATATATATTTCCCGTATTGATGATGACATCACCACCTACGATTTAAGAACTCGCAAGCCCAACTGCGGTGATTTTATGACCGATAGTATAATGCACACCTTTGAACATCTTTTTGCTACATATGTTCGCAACAGTACTATCGGCAGTAAGGTAATATATTTTGGTCCTATGGGTTGCGCAACGGGATTTTATCTGCTTATCCGCAATGCCGAACATAATGAAACCTTAACCACAGTTATTTCTGTTTTAGAGCAGATAATTAATCATAAGGGTGAGGTTTTCGGCAATAGCGAGATTGAATGTGGTAACTATAAATCCCTGCATCTTGAATCGGCAGTGGGCGAGGCAAAAAAATATCTGTCTGTGCTTAAAGCAAAGCTTAATACCGATTTTAAATATCCTACGGAATGAGGCGTTTTTATGAGTTTGGAAATAATTAAAAAAGCAGTATTTTCTGCCGCAGAGGAGCTTTGTAATAAAGCAAACCTAAAGGCAGGCTCAATAGTTGTTATAGGTTGCTCCACAAGTGAGGTTGGTGGCGGCATTATAGGCAAAAGCGGCAGTCTGGATATTGCCGAAGCCATTTTTGAAGGGGCGGCTGAAGCCCTTTCTCCCAAAGGAATTTTTATTGCCGCTCAGTGTTGTGAGCATTTAAACCGCGCAATAGTTATTGAGCGTCAGGCGGCAGGCAATAATGAGATTGTATGCGCTGTACCTAAAATGCACGCGGGCGGTTCCTTTGCCACAACTGCCTATAAAAAAATGAGCGACCCTGTACTTTTAGAAGAAATCAAGGCTGATGCAGGACTTGATATTGGTGCAACGCTTATTGGTATGCATTTAAAAAGGGTAGCGGTACCCCTTCGTTTAGAGGTTAAAAAAGTAGGTGAGGCAACGCTTTTTGCGGCCTACACCAGACCTAGATATATTGGCGGAATTCGCGCTGAGTACGAGTAGTTTTGGTTAAATTTGTCCATAGCACCATTTGGGTTTCGGGGCAGTACTTATTGTACAGCACCGCTCAACCCAAAAGGCACTCTGAACAAATTTTCCTCAAAACTTTTAAATTGGTTGCCCGTATCATCTTTTTTGCGGCGGCGGGCGGCGCACATAGCACAGCACCGCTCAACCCAAAAGGCTACTGAAACAATACCTTTATAATTTTACATATCGGAGGAAAATTAAATGAAAAAAATATTATTTGGCATTGCCTTAATGGTATTTAGCTTTGTTATTGAGCAATCTTTGAATTTAGAATTTTTCACTCTGACAGTCAGCGCAATTGGTATGATTTTTGCTATTGTGGGTTTAGTAGAAAAGAACGAAAGTTAATTTTTATTTAACAATCTGCCCCTTTTATTGACGGCGGATTATAATAGATGTATAATATAATTTAACTAATTTTAAGGAGTTATAAAAATGGCATATAACAGAAGAATAGGTCAAACAGAAATGTCCTTTTCCAAGCTTGTAGCACAGTGCCTGTTACGCACACTACTTGCCGCATTCATCACACTTATAATCTATTTTTCTATATTTTCGGTTGTAAATGGCATTAATTACAGAGCATTGGGCTATGAGGTGCTGTATACCGAGGATGGCGATAACTATGAAACTGTATATACATATATGTATACGGGTGAAGAGGATGAAAACTGGGTTGATGAAAAGCTTTTGGAATATATGGATAAAGAGGGCTACTATAAGCAGACAATTCCCAGCAAGCTTGATGCATCTACAATGAGCAAAATCGCATGGGTATCTCAAATCTTATCCCTTGTTGTATGGGGCGCATTAATATATGCTGTTACTTGGAATGCCGGTAATGCCGATGCCGATAAGCACGAGCTTGGTGATGCACCGCTGGATAAGCTCCGCGGTCTTAAAGCGGGACTTGTTGCGGTTATTCCTTATGCTATAAGCTATTTGTTGCTTGTTTTTGCAAAGCTTACAAATGCGTTTGCCCCGGCGGTAAGCATTTTTAAAATACTTAACTATAACTGCCTTGCCTTTAATGATATGATAATAACAAATGGTTTGGCATCAATTTCCCCCTTGGAGCTTATCTGCCTTGCGCTTGTGCTTTTGCCCTTGCCGATTTTTGCGGCCTTTGGCTATGGTTTAGGTGTTCGCCACACCATTATTAAAGAAAAAATAGTTTATAAAAATGAAGAGTAGGTAATGAAAAATGGGTTGGTTTTCTAACAGTTATTATAAAGAAGGTCCCGGTGTAGAAAAAAATGAACGCAAAAAAAAGGGCTTTTTTGTCTTTTTTGAGGTGTATTTCCGTAATTTTTGGGGACTTTTTATGGTTGGCTGCTTATACAGCTTAATTTCCGTTATTGGCTTAGGCTTTACAAACGGACTTGCCAAAGCGGGTATGACAAATGTTGCCCGTAGCATCAGCCGTCAAAAGCATTCCTTTTTGGTAGAGGATTTTATTGAAACCATTAAAAAGAACTGGAAGCAGTCATTGGCGCTGGGCGTAATCAATATGCTTCTTATGGCCATTTTGACTCTTGATTTGTGGTATTTCTGGAGCTATATTACAAGGGAGGATTTAAAAGAGCTTCCAATAATTCAAATATTAGGTATGGGTATAAGCCTTGCTTTAATAATAGTTGCAACCTATATTAAATATTATATCTGGACAATGACCATAACCTTTAGCCTTACCATAAAGCAAATGATTAAAAACAGCTTTCAGTTTGTGTTTTTAAACTTTTTCAAAAATTTGCTTGTGTCAATAGCATTTGGCTTAGTATATGTGGGACTTTATCTTTTAGCAACAGTAAATCTGGGCTTTATGGTGGTATCCGTTATACTACTGGTTGGTGTGCTTCCTGGATTTAAAACCCTTCTTGTTCAGTCGCTTGCATTCCCGCAAATTAAAAAGTATATGATTGACCCCTATTATGCAGAGCATAAGGGTGAAGATATTGAAAAGCGCCGAGCCTTGGGTCTTGAAATATCTGAGGACGAGCTTGAAAACAATGATTCTGAAGAAGCCATATTTACCGATACCGTTTCTTCAGAGGATGAAGAAGATAACTGATTTTTTCGGAGGAAAAAATGGCAACAAAAGATATTAAAATAGATATTATTGATGAAACAACTGCCATAAAGCCTATGCAAATTCCCGCAATTGCCCTTAGGGGGATTGTGGTGTTTCCCCACGATGTATTGCATTTTGATGTTGGCAGAGAAATTTCCATAAACGCGGTAGAGGCCGCAATGAGGGGTGACAGATTTATATTTCTGGTGCCTCAGATTAATGCTGATGTAGACGCTCCTACCCGTAAGGATGTATATGATATGGGTACCGTTGCAAAGGTTCGTCAGGTGCTTAAAATAGCTGAGGACGGTGTGCGTGTTCTTGTTGAAGGCGTATGGCGTGCCAAGCTGGAATCCTTTGCAACCGTTGGTAATACAACCACCGCCGTTGTGCGGGCAGTAACAGATAAAAAGCCAAAGGTAAAATCCATTTACCGCGAGGCTTTGATTCGTCGCGTTCAGGAAGCATTTGCAGAATTTGCCACCTTTAATCCCAAAATGCCAAAGGATATAAAAAACAAGGTTGCAGTAACAAAGGACCCCGCTTTTTTAGGCGATTATGTAGCCGCAATTTTGCCTATTCCTTTGGATGATAAGCAGTATGTTTTAGAGCAGCTCAACCCTATAAAAAGGCTTGAGGTAGTGCTTGATATACTTAAAAGAGAGCTTGAAATCTGTGAGATAGATTCTAAAATCAATGAAAAAACCCACAGAGCAATTGAGGAAAATCAGCGTGAGTATTATCTTCGTGAGCAGCTTAAGGTTATAAGTGGTGAGCTTTACGGCGAGGATGACCCCGATGCCGAAATTGCCGACTATAATAATAAAATAGAGGCTCTTGTGGCTGATGCTAAAATCAAAGAGATACTGAAAAAAGAGGTAAACAAGCTTACTAAAATGCCTCCCGGTTCTCACGAGGCAACCGTAATCAGGGTATATCTTGATACCTGCCTTGCATTGCCCTTTGGCAAAACCACAAAAATCAATACCGATGTTAAAAAAGCCGAAAAAATCCTTGAAAAGGATCATTACGGTCTTAAAAAGGTTAAGGAGCAAATTTTAGAAACTCTTAGCGTTTTCACCCTTAAGCCTGATTCAAAAGGCACAATTCTCTGCCTTGCAGGTCCTCCCGGAGTAGGTAAAACCTCCATTGCAAAATCCTTAGCCAAAAGTATGGGCAGAAATTTTGAAAGAATTTCTCTTGGTGGTATTCATGATGAGGCTGAAATCCGCGGTCACCGTAAAACCTATATAGGTGCTATGGCGGGTAAAATTATTAAGGCAATTACTTCGGCAGGCAGTACAAACGCACTTATTTTGTTAGATGAAATTGATAAGCTTGCCGCCGATTATAAAGGTGACCCCGCATCGGCGCTTTTAGAGGTGCTGGATGCCGAGCAGAATAACACCTTTGTGGACCATTACATTGATTTCCCCTTTGATTTAAGTGATATATTCTTTGTAACCACTGCAAATAATATTGAAACCATTCCCGCACCCCTTTTGGATAGAATGGATGTTATTGAGCTACCCGGATATTTAAGAGAAGATAAATTCCAAATAGCCAAGCGTCACCTTGTTAAAAAGCAGATGGAAAAGCACGGTCTTACAGCCGCCAACTTTAAAATTGATGATTCTGTTTTAAATGACCTTATTGATTACTATACCCGCGAGGCCGGTGTGCGCCGTCTGGAACGCAGAATAGCCTCCCTTTGCCGTAAGGCGGCACGAAAAATTGCCGAGGGTGAGGCAAAGGTAAAAATCACATCTAAAAATCTTACCGAATTTTTAGGCAAGCATAAATATTCTGCCGAAAGTATTCTGCCTGAGGCAGAGGTTGGCATTATAAACGGACTAGCCTGGACTGCCGTTGGCGGCGAAATAATGCAAATGGAGGTTCTGGCGGTTGAGGGCACAGGCAAAGTAGAGCTTACAGGCTCTTTGGGTGATGTTATGAAGGAATCGGCAGGAGCGGCTGTTACCTGGGTACGAGCCAATGCTGAAAGCTACGGTATAGACCCCGATTTTTATAAAAATAAGGATATTCACATCCACGCAACCGAAGCCGCTGTTCCAAAGGACGGTCCCTCTGCAGGTGTTACTATGACAACCGCATTGGTTTCGGCGCTTTCGGGCATCCCCATTAAAAATACAGTTGCTATGACCGGTGAGGTAACCATCCGCGGCAGAGTTCTGCCCATAGGCGGACTTAACGAAAAAACAATGGCGGCATACCGCGCAGGTGTTAAAACGGTTATCATCCCAAAAAAGAATGAGCCCGATTTAGAAGAAATTGAGCCCAAGGTTCGTGAAGCGTTGGAATTTGTTGCTGTTGATAGGGTAGAGCAGGTTTTAGAGGTTGCTTTGGTTGATTTTAAAAAGGTAGAGCCCAAAGCGGGTATAACTTCCTCTTATGTTCGTAAGGCAAGCCAGCCTGCAAAGGCAAGAACCTAACTTGAATTTCTGAATTTACTTCCAAAAAGGAGTATTTTATGAACTATAATAATGTTAATTTTGAAGCCGCTTTTGGTGACCCAAAGCAGTTTTTCGCTTCAGATATACCGGAGCTTTGCTTTGCAGGGCGCTCCAATGTGGGTAAATCAAGCCTTATAAATAAGGTGTTGGGACGCAAATCCTTTGCAAGAGTCAGCACCAAGCCGGGCAAAACCATTACTATTAATTTTTATAAGCTGGACGGTATTCGCCTTGTAGATTTGCCGGGTTACGGCTACGCTAAAATATCGGGTAATGAAAAAATGCGCTTTGCCCGTTTAATGGAAGGCTATTTTAATGAGGGCAGAAACATAAAAAAGGTTTTTTCTCTTATTGATATGCGTCATAGTCCCACCGCAGATGATATAGATATGCTGGACTTTTTATTGCAAACAGGATTACCCTTTACAGTAGTGCTTACCAAAAGTGATAAGCTTAATAAAACCGAGCGAGAGAAGCGCCTTGCCGCATTTAAAGAAGAATTGGCTTTTTTGCCTGAGGATATAGAGGTTATACCCTTTTCTGCCGAAAAAGGCGAGGGTGTAGATAGAATCAGGGCAATTATTGAGGAGATAGCAGAGTAAAATGGAATACGGACTCAGTATAAAAAACAATCATTTGTATTTTGGCGGTGCTGATACTGTGGAGCTTGCAAAGCAGTACGGCACACCCCTTTATGTGTTTGATGAGCAGCTTATAAGAGAGGCTTGTCGCGATTATAAAAATTCAATTGAAAATTATTATGATGGCAACGGTATGGTGCTTTATGCCAGCAAGGCTTTCTCCTGCAAGGAGATGTATCGCATCGCAAATGAGGAAGGAATAGGTGTAGATACCGTATCAGGCGGCGAAATTTATACCGCCCTTTCAGCGGGATTTCCTGCAGAAAACATCTTTTTTCACGGAAACAACAAAACCGATGCCGAGCTTGAATACGCTATTGAAAACGGCATAGGACATATTGTTATTGACGATTTTGGTGAGATTGACCGCATAAATGAAATTGCAGGTAAAATGGGCAAAAAAGTAACGGTTATGCTTCGCGTTAAGCCGGGTATTGATGCCCACACCCACGATTTTATAAAAACAGGTCAAAATGACTGTAAATTTGGCTTTACCTATGAATCGGGTGAGGCGTTAGAGGCGGCAAAAAAGGCTATTGCGGCAAAAAATCTTGTGGTTTCAGGCTTCCACTGCCATATTGGCTCACAGATTTTTTCCACCGACCCATTCTGCCTTGCCGCAGAGGTTATGGCAAAATTTATTAAGCAGGTAGAGGCTGAAACAGGTCATACCGTAACCGAGCTTAACCTTGGCGGCGGATTTGGTATTCGTTATACCGAAGAGGATGAACCCTTGCCCTATGCCGAGTTTATGAATATGGTTTCCAGACAGCTAAAGGTAAGCTGTAAGGAGCTTTCACTCACTGTGCCCAAGATTTATATTGAACCGGGCAGAAGTATAGTTGGCCCTGCGGGAATCACACTTTATACAGTGGGAAGCATTAAAACCATACCGGGTATTCGTACCTATGTTTCGGTGGATGGCGGTATGAGTGATAATCCCCGCTATGCTCTTTACGGTGCTAAATATGATGCGCTTATTGCCAACAAGGCAGAGAACCCCCGGAATTTTGTTGCTACAATTGCGGGTAAATGTTGCGAAAGCGGCGACCTGATAGGTGAAAATATAAAAATCACCACTCCCGAAACGGGTGATATTCTTGCGGTTCTGGCAACAGGCGCATATAACTATTCAATGGCAAGCAATTATAACAGACTCCCAAGACCCTCTGCCATTATGGTTAAAAACGGCGAGGCAAGGGTAATAATTAAAAGAGAAACCTTTGAGGATTTAATTTCAAAGGATGTATAGTTTTTTTAAGGGTGACTTTGGTTGCCCTTTATTTTTTTGTTTTATATTTCAAACATTAAATTGTATTTTGTTGAAAAAATTTTTTTAATATGTTAAAATCAAAATAGAAATATTTTTCAAAAGAAAAGAGGTTTTAATTATGCAAAAAATTTCTTTAAACGGTAGTTGGAAGGTGAAAAATCCCATTACGGGTGCAGAGTATTCTGCTACCGTTCCGGGTGATGTGCATAATGATCTGTTAAAAGAAAATGTTATTTCCGATCCTTATTACTCCGATAATGCCAATAACTGCGGCTGGGTAACCGAGCAGGATTGGCTTTATGAAAAGCAGTTCACCGTTACAGAGGATATGCTTAAAAATAAAATCAAGCTTGTATTTTTAGGTATTGATACATATTCTGAAATTCTTATAAATGGTAAAAAAATAGCCGATACCGATAATATGTTTATGCGCTATTCCTTTGAAATTAATGATTATGTAAGGATTGGTGAAAACACTCTTGCAGTTAATCTTATCTCCATAAAGAAGGCGGCAAAGCAGTTTCCTGAGGAGGGCTATTTTGGTTGCTTTAATGTTCAGAGAATATTTATGCGTAAAGCACAGTGCCATTTTTCCTGGGACTGGGCACCAAACTTCCCCGCAATGGGTATCTGGCAGGATGTTGAGCTTAATATCTGCCCCGGCACCGAGATAACAAAGGTTATGATTCACCCTTATCTTGATGGCAGAGCATCCTTTTTTGTGCATCTTTCAGATGATTTTGACAATGAAAAAATAGGCAATAAAGCATTAAAAATCAAGGTTTATGATGATGAGCAGACGGTGGAGCAGACCTTCCCCGTAGATGGCTACAAAAATGCATACAATATTTTTGTGGAAAATACAAAGCTTTGGTGGCCTGTAGGTATGGGTGAGGCTCACCTCTATAATTATGAGGTAACCCTTACCGAGGAGGGCGTAGATACCTACAAAAAATCGGGTCGTTTCGGCTTCCGTACCGTAGAGCTGGATCAATCCCCCATAGATAATGAAAAATTTGCCTGTAAATTTAAAATTAACGGCGAGGAAATCTTTCTTAAAGGTGCCAACTGGATTCCCCTTGATATTATGACCGGTTGTATAACCGAAGAAAAGTATAAATCCGCCATAAAAATGGCTTTGGATGCCAACTTCAACTGCCTTAGAGTATGGGGCGGCGGCATCTATGAAAAGGATGTTTTCTTTGATATATGTGATGAAGCAGGCCTTCTTGTATGGCAGGATATTCAGCTTGCTTGCGCCGATATTCCCGATGATTATCCCGGCTTTACCGACCGTATAATTGAAGAGGTAGAGTATCAGATATCAAGACTTCAGTGCCATCCATCCTTTTTTGTTTCCACAGGCGGTAATGAAAAAACAGGCGCCTTTGGTAAGCAAAAAAGCCGTGGTGACCGTCTGGTTTACTACACTCTTCGCGGACTTTGTCAGCATATTGACGGCACTCGTCCCTATATGCCTTCATCCCCCTATTCCTTTACCGATGGCGGCAATGCCTATTCAAGTGGTGATAGCCATGTAAACAGCTATCAGACCGCCCGTGCTGAGGGCAAAATGGGTGAGTTCCGAGATATACTTAAAAATCTGGATGCATCACTTTCCTCTGAAATAGCAGTTCAGGGCTCATGCCGTGTAGAAGCGCTAAAAAAATACATCCCCGAGGATAGGCTCTGGCCCGTAAACGATATTTATGACCTGCATTTTACCCGTAACCCCTATGACGGAACGGGTACCACCTTTGTGGAGCAGCAGATTGAGGCGGCAGGTATTCTTTTTGGTGAGGCAGATAACTTAAATGATTTTGTTAAAAAATCAATGGCTCTCCACTCCGAGTTTGTTAAAGCCGATTCAGAGTTCCACAGAGCAAGAAAAGCCCGTTGCGGCGGCGCAATGTTCTGGATGTTTTCAGATATCTGGCCAAGCGGCACCTGGGCAATAGTTGACTATTATCTTATGCCCAAGGCGGCATACTTTGCCTCTAAACGCGCATTTGAGCAGGTTACACCCATCATCACAAAAATCAAGGAAGATACCGCCCTTTATGTAGTTAATGACAGTCTGAGCGATATCAGCGGTAGCCTTACACTCCGTTATACCGATGCTTTGGGTAATGTTGATTTTGAAAAGGTTTATGATGTTAAAGCTGAGGCAAACAAGTCCACCAGGGTTGAGGTATTAAACGATATGATTAAATGCGGCTCTGATATGATATTCACTGCCGAGCTGAAATTTGGTGATAAAACGGTTAAAACCTTCTATTATCCCGACCTTTGGAAGAATGTTAAGTGGGCTGTTCCTGAGCTTGAGGTTAAGATTGAGCGACCTTGTGATAAGTGTGCAACCCTAACAATTACCGCTAAATCGGCTTTTGCCCGTATGGTTAATATTGTAACACCTGACCTTACAGCTACTAAATTCTCCGATAACTTCTTTGATATGGAAAAGGGTGAAACCAGAGTTATTGAAATTAATGCAGATAAACCCTTTGCAACCGAGGATATCAAGGTGCTTTCCTGGGTTGATGAGTGGGAGAGATAATTATGTTTATTAACGGAATTGGTACACTTTCAAGCGATGAGGAAAAAAGCCTGATTCCTCTTAACGAATCAGAAGACGAACTTTTTATATCGGGCAAGGATGGTGTGAGCGGCATTTATTCCACCTTGGATAAAAAGCTTCAGCTTGTTGAATTCAGTGATAAAACCTTAACCTATGTAAAATCTTCAGCAGGCCACCCCGCCATTTATGAGCTTAAAAAGCCGCAGTTTACAGCTCCCGCCGAGGCAGTGCTTATGGATTTGGATGGCACCAGTGTTCACAGCGAAAGCTTTTGGATATGGATTATTGAGCAGGTTACTGCTTTTATGGTGGGGGATAAAAGCTTCACATTTGAAGCTGAGGATCTGCCCCATGTTTCGGGCTATTCGGTAAGTGAGCACCTTTCATACTGCATAAAAAAATACGCCCCCGGTTTCCCTCTAAAGGCGGCGGTGGATAAGTATTTTGAAATCACCGAGTATGAGATGGAGGGAATTATGCAGGGCAGGGGAAAGCCGGGTGCCTTCACTCCCGCCCCCGATTTAAAGGAATTTTTGTACACCCTTAAGAAAAACGGTGTTAAAATCGGACTTGTAACCTCAGGACTATACCAAAAGGCGTGGCCCGAAATACTTAATGCCTTCCAAACCCTTGGAATGGGCGATCCTAAGGATTTTTATGATGCCATAATTACCGCAGGTAACGCTATTCGCAAGGGGCAGGCAGGCACCTTAGGCGAAATTGAGGCTAAACCACACCCTTGGCTTTATGCTGAAACTGCAATGGCACTTGGGGTTAGCGATAAAAGCCGAATAGTTGGTATTGAGGATTCTGCCGCAGGTGTTATGTCCATTCGTCTTGCAGGCTTTGCCGCCCTTGGTGTAGCAGGTGGAAATCTCGCCCCTTCAGGGATGTTGCCCTTCCTTTATGACCGTAGGGAAAATGAAAGTCTTATGTCCCTTATACCCTTAATTTTGGGTAAATAAAAAAGGCTGTAAATAATAAACAAGCATTAAAAGCCAAAATACCTGAATAAAAATTTAAAATCTGCAATAAAAATGCTTTGCATTTCTATTGCAGATTTTTGCTTCTATTACGGTTAATTATATTAATTCTTCTTTATTTAAAGGGCGTTAGCTTTTTTGCGGCTCTTTTATCTGTATTTTTTTATTAGCGATAAAAAGGCTTTTTTGCTGGTACAGCCGCATATATCCATTAATTTTTTCATTCGGTATTTTACGGTGTTGTGTGAAATAAAGCACTTTTCAGCCGCCGTTTCATAGGACTCACCCGAAACAATTAAATTAAGCAGCTCTAAATCTGTTGCATCGCAGGCGCAAAGCATATTTTCAACAAGTATCATTTCGCACATCTCTTTATCACTGTAAAAAACCTCGTCGGCAGTGTGATGCTCTTTTGTGGCAGAATATTGAATATTATCAGGCAGCTCATTTTTGGTAAAATCATCGCGAAAGCCAATTTTCCATTTTACCGCTATGTTAATATAAAGCAGAGCGGGGTTTTTATAAAGGGTCTCACAGATTGAAATTGCCGCCTTACCGTATTCATCATAGCACATTGAAACGGTAAGTAAACTGTCAAAGCTGCGCGAAAGCAGGGTATCTCCATAGCTTAAGGTTAAAAGCTTATGGGGCGGGAATTTATTGTTTTTTAGATTTTTTATAAGTGATATTGCGGCGTAATCGTTGGCGCAAATAACACAATCATAGTTATTAATATTTTTAAAAAAGTTTTCAAAGCAATCCTTTAATGAGCCGTTATTATAGTGAATATCTTTTTCGGTTGCAAGCCCCTCAGAGTAGGCTAAAAAGGTTTCTTTTCTTGCCGAATCGGTTAGGGATGCAGGATTTATTCCGTAAAGAGCGGGTCTTGCTTTGCCGCTTTTTTTAATGTGATTTATTAAATAATACATTGATTGCCCAATATCTGATGTTACCGAGCTGTAAATACCGTTCATGGCACTTTTAGGTACAATGCCTAAAACTACAGGGTGAACCTTTACTTCATTACAACGGGCAATAGCATATTCAAGCCATTTTTCGTCTGAGCCAATAAGCATTAAAAAATGTGTATCAGAATGTTTTTTAATGTGTTTTACATCGGGAATTTTATGAAAATTCAATTTCTTTTTTGTAATTGCAGAGCAAAGTCCGTCAAAAATCGCTTTACCCCAGGAGCTTTCCTCAAATGCGGGCTCGGTTAAAATCTGTATAAAAATAATATCACCCCTTTTATAATGTTTAACCAAATATTCTAAAATATATTGTAACATTTTTTTAGTGCGATTTAAAGACAAAAAAGCACAAATTTTTTGTACAAATAATCCGCTTTTTTTGTCTTTAAAATAATGCGATTGAGTGGTACAATTAAAATATATGAAATAACGAAAGGTGTGCTTACTTTGAAATCGGTAATTGCAGAAGTTGAAAAGCTTGTAATTCCCACATATCCCGAACCCGCAAAAGAACAGATGCCAATGTTTGCTGAAAACCGTGTGCATCAGCGTTCAAGCGGTCGCCCGTATCCTAATAAGATTGTTCTTAAGGTGGAACGAGCAAAAAAGATTGATAAGGAATATACCGTAATCCGTATGGAAAATGATTATATTTCTCTTTATATATTGCCCGAAATAGGCGGTAGAGTTTATGCCGCGCAGGATAAAACCACAGGCTATGATTTCTTTTATAAGCAACATGTTATAAAGCCTGCCCTTATTGGTGTGCTTGGCTCTTGGGTGTCGGGCGGTGTGGAGTTTAACTGGCCCTTCCATCACAGAGCATCAGGATTTATGCCTTGTGATTATACAATTGAATATGAAAAGGACGGTACTGTTATCTGTTGGCTTTCAGAGCATGACCCCATCGACCGTATGAAGGGTATGGTGGGTATAGTTCTTCGCCCCGATTCAGCATATTTTGAAACCAGAATGAAGCTTTACAATCGTACACCTATCCGTCATTCCTTCTTATGGTGGGAGAATGCCGCCGTTCCCGTACACGAAAAATATCGCATTTTCTTCCCTAAGGATGTAACATATGTAAACTTTCATTATTTAAAATCCCGCGCTAATTATCCTATTGCGGGTAATTGTACCTTCAACGGTATTGATATGAGGGATGAGGACAGAGATATTTCCTGGCACAAAAACACCCGTCAGGCAACATCCTATTTTGCATCAGCCTCCAAGTATGATTTCTTTGGCGGATACGATTATGCAAAGGATTGCGGTGTTGTTCATATTGGTAATCATCATCTTTCACCCGGTAAAAAAATGTTTACCTGGGCATACTGTCAGCTTGCAAAATCCTGGGAAAATGCCCTTACCGATACCGATGGTCAGTATGCTGAGCTTATGGCGGGTTCTTATTCTGATAATCAGCCCGACTTTGCTTGGTTAGAGCCATATGAAACCAAAAAATTCTCACAGTATTGGTACCCCATATCTAAAATAGGTACACCCTGCTTTGCCAATTTAAACGGCGCTGTTAATATTGAAAGAGAAGCCGATGGCGCAGTTTTGAAAATTCAGTCTACAAAGAGCTTTAAAAACGCAGAGCTCACCGTTTTGGAAAACGGCGCTGAAATTTTCAAAACTACTGCAGATTTAAACCCCTGCCAGCCCCTTGCTTTTGATCTGGGCAAAATAGGGGAGTATGTAGAAATAGTAGCAACCGCAAACGGCAAAACAGTTATCTCCTATTTAGAAGAAAAGGTGAATGATTTTAAAAAGCCTGACCCCATTGAGGATACCCCCTCCGCCGAAAAGCTTGATTCGGTGCAGGAGCTTTATCTTGCGGGTGTTCATGTAGCACAGTATCGTGACCCTGCCGTTCACCCCGATGCTTATTGGCTGGAGGCTTTGAGGCGCGATCCTAAGCACATTCCATCCCTTATTGCAATGGCAGATTATTGCTACCGACTTTGCGATTTCACCGCCGCATATAATTATATTGAAAAGGCTATAAATCAGCTGACCTTCCTTAATGCGCACCCCGAAAGCGGTAAGGCATACTTTATTTGCGGTCTTATTTTAGAGGCTACAAAAAAATATTCTGATGCCTATGATTATTATTACAAAGCGGCTTGGAGCGGTATTTCTTACGATGCTGCAATGACCCGTATTGCCATTTTGGATATTCGCGGTAAGGATTTTGAAAAGGCTTTGGAGCATACTGAAAATGCCCTTTCCCGCAATGTTAATAACCGCTTGGCTTTGGCAACAAGGGTTATTGCCTTTAAAAATCTTGGTATGGATGATGAGGCAGAGACCCTTATAAAAACCGCCCTTGACGGTGATAAGCTTGACCATATGATGCGTTTCCTTGCTACGGAGGAGGAGCTATCAGGCTTCTTTGATGTTATGGATAGTTCACCTTCTGCAACAAGTCTTGACCTTGCCTTTGACCTTGCTGATATGGGTGAGTACAAAAGAGCTTTAGCATTGCTTGAGTCCTTGGTTGAGTCCAATCCTGATGAGGGTGTGGCTTTGGTTTACTTTACTCTTGCTTACTTTAAAAATATTATTGGCGAGGATTCAGCGGCTTATCTTGAGCTTGCCGAAAAGGCAGAGGTGGGCGATGCATTCCCGTCCCGCAGGGTAGAGCTTGATGTTCTTGAATTTGCTAAAGATAGTATTTTTGCCACCGAGCTTTTGGGTGATCTGTACTATTCAAAAAGACAAATAGCAAAAGCACAGGAATGTTTTGAACGGGTATTGGAGCAAAATCCCGAAAATGTTACTGTCATGCGAAATCTTGCCGTTTTATACTTCAATTATATGGGCAAAACCGATGTTCCCCTTAATATGATGAAGCGCGCCGTTGAGCTTGACCCCAAAAATGAAGAGCTGATTTACGAAACGGTTGTTTTAATGGATAAGCTTTCGGTTGATGCTGATTTAAAGGCAGAATTTTTAGAGGCAAAGCGTAATGTAATAACCCGTGACGATATTTTAACCGAGCTTGCAAAGGCCTATAATCAGGCAGGTAAGCCAAATAAGGCGCTTGAGGTTCTGCTTGGTCACGATTTTGTACCCTGTGAGGGTGGCGAGCACGCAATCGCAGACCAATACATTTTTGCAAACTTCCAATTGGCGCAGGAAAAGTTTAAAAATAAAGATTATACCGCCGCTTTGGAGCTTTTCCGTACTGCACAGGTGTTACCGCAAAATCTTGGCGCAGGAATTTGGAATCACTGCAAGCATATTCCCTGCAGATATTTTGAGGCTATTTGCCTTGAAAATCTTGGCAAAAAGGACGAGGCAGATAAAATCTACCGTTATATTTCTAATACCGAGATTGAATACTTCAGTAATATGCACCTTAAAGAGCTGCCTTGGTATCAAGCCTTGTCGTATGACCGCTTGGGCGAGCATTTAAAGGCTGTTCAGTTAATTACCAAATATCACCGTATATGGAGCGGCGCTTTAAAGGCAAAGGATAGCGGCTATTTTGCAACAACCCCCTTCTTTATTCCCTTTACTGATTCTCCCGAAAGATTAAGAACTGCGCAATTCTCATATCTTTTAGGTCTTAGTGAGGATTATATGGGCAATAAAGATAAGGCAAAAGAGCTTATAAAAACCGCTTATGAGCTTAACAGTGAATTGCTTTTTGCTAAGGCATATAAAGATATGTAATCAAAAAAACGGGGCTATAAAAAAACAGCCGTGCGATAAATTGTGGGTTGACAAACTGATTTGCGGTTTATAAGGCCGTCCCCGGACGGGGAAGGGGGACCGCCGAACGGCGGTGGAAGGGGAGATTATTCACAGCAAAAAGCCCTTAACAAAGCGGTTTGCGCTGGTTTTTCAACCCTTCCCCCAGCGTACGCTGGGCCCCCTTCCCTGTCTAGGGACGGCCTCCGAGGTCACATCTTCAAACTATAATTTATCTGTCTAATATATTTATAAACATAAAAATCTGCAACAAAAGGGCTTGTCTATCCTTTTATTGCAGATTTTTCATTTTATTTTATTTGTATTTTAAGGTTTTAATAAACTTTGTTTTTTGCATCCCTTTTTTATAGCATAAATTTATTCACAAATATTTTTTGCATACGCTAATGCAACATCAATATGTGATTTAAAGTTTTCAGCCCCTACCTTATCGTAAAGTCCGGATTTTTTCATACTGTTAAGGGGTTGTTCATTTACATGGGAGAATACAACTGTTATACCCCGCTCAATGCACTTATCGCAAAGGTCCTCAAGAGCGTTCATAGCTGTTGCATCTATGGCGGGAACGCTCCTCATACGAATAATAAGGCATTTTGTGTATTCCTTGGTGGTGATGTTTGCAATTCGGTCGGTCATACCAAAAAATAGGGGACCGCTTATTTCAAAAACGCGAATTGTTTTAGGAACATCTGCCAGTTTATATGAGTCATCCTCGTTTTGCTCATACTTCCAGCCCTTTATTTCGGTTTCGTCGCTCATTCGCTTCATAAACAGAATACAGGCAAGTACAATGCCAACTCCGATTGCTACAACAAGGTCAAACACAACGGTTAAAACAAAGGTAAGCAGAAGTACAAAAATATCGCTTTTGGGAGCTGTTTTAACAAGTCTGACAATGGGGCGCCACTGACTCATATTATAAGCAACCGTAAAGAGTATTGCGGCTATGGTGGGCATAGGAATAAGCGCCGCATACGGCATTAAAAACACTAAAATTAAAAGAAGAACAATAGCGTGAACTATGCCGGCTACAGGGGTTTGACCTCCATTTTTTATGTTGGCGGCGGTGCGGGCAATAGCTCCCGTGGCGGGGATACCGCCAAAAAGCGCCGAGCCGACATTACCAACGCCCTGAGCTATAAGCTCTGTATTGGAGCGGTGCTTACTGCCTGTCATACCGTCGGCAACCACGCAGGAAAGCAGTGATTCAATTGCCGCTAAAATAGCAATGGTAAATGCATCAGGCAAAACCTTTCTTATAAGCGCCATATCCATTTTGGGAAGATTTAGGGTAGGCAGCTTACTGCTAAGCTCACCAAATGTGGTTTCAATTGTTTTTACGCCTGCTGTTTCGGGCAGAAGCATTACCATAACGGCTCCAACCACTACCGCAATAAGTGAGCCGGGGATTGTTTTGCTGATTTTCGGCCACACAATAAGAATTAAAAGGCTTACCGCACCCACAAGAATTGCCCACCAGTTTACGGTTGAAATATTTTCAAAAAATACGGCAATTTTTTCTGTAGTTTCTATGGGGGATACCCCTGCGGGATAGCTTACACCAAAAAAGTCTTTCAGCTGACCTATTAAAATGGTAACCGCAATGCCTGCCGTAAAGCCGGTTGTTATGGTGTATGGAATGAATTTTATTAAACTACCGAATTTAAAAATTCCCATTAGTACAAGTAAAATACCTGCAATTATGGTGGCAAGCATCAAGCCCTCCATACCGTTTGCGGCAACCACACCCGCCACAATAGTAGCAAAGGCGGCGGTGGGACCTGCAATCTGCACCTTGCTTCCGCCGAATATGGAAATAAGGGCGCCTGCAACAATTGCAGTGTAAAGACCCTCCTCAGGACCGACGCCCGATGCAATTGCAAGAGCAATGGAAAGGGGCAGAGCAATAATTGCAACAATAATACCTGCAACAATATCTTTAACTAACATTTTTGGCTTGTAGCCTTTAAGGGTGGTTACAAGCATGGGAGTAAATTCTTTCATTTTTTATTCTCCTGATAAAACTAATACTCTATTTTTAAAATAACGGGGGTTATAATATCTGCTCTTTTTTCTAAAATAACCTCGCCGTTTTCTTCCCTGAAGGCTACCTCTTTAAATTCGCCGTCGCAGTCCAGATAGTAAATATTTTTGGGCGATTTTTGGGGGCAAAGACGGATTTTTTCTACAGGGTCAAGGCTGACATTAAAAATGGCGCAGAACAGACTGCCATCGGGCATATCTGCCGCCTTTAAATAAATCTCGTCATCATCGGGGGTGTAAACGGGTAGATCACCGTGTTGTTTTAAAAGCTCTATAAATTGATTTTTTCGGGTTTCATTAAGAAAACCAAAGGCTGTTGTGTAGTGGAATTTTGTTTTGGCATCGCCGCCAAAAACAATTACCGTACCGCCCATATCATTTTTATACAGAGTACTTGCAGGGAAAAGAATTTCTCTTTTATTTCCGTTTTTAATGTGATAACAAAGTGAAAGGGTCTTAACAGCATCATTTATAGGCTTAATTTCACGGGGATTGGTTAGGCATTTAACGCTTTTTTCACTGCCATCTGCAAATACTTCACCCGATACATTTTTGCCGTTGTTTTTATTTACTTGAACACCAATTTCATTTGCAAAGCCGCGTTTGCAAAGCAATTCTGCGGCACCGCCATCCAGAAAAAGGGTGTTTTTAAGCATAGCTTTTATTTGCTCATCATCAAAAAGGGTGGGCATACTTCCGTCTAAGAATGTAACCTTAGAGGCATCGGGCGAAAAATACATTGGTATACCAAATCTTTCCAAAACCATTGCGCCCCATCCACTGAAGGATGATGATTCTTTAAACATATAATCAGGTTTTGAGGAAACGGGAATTCTGGCTCCTCGCCATTTAAGGGTGGGAACAATATTTGACAGACTTTCATAAAATCTTTTGTGTTTACCTAGCACCTCGCGGTATTTTTTACCGCTTGCAGGCTCAAAATTCGCCATACGGGTTATCCAGTGCTTTGCACCCGAAACACCCTCTAAAATAGTTCCTACAAAATGTGAGTGCAGTTGCATAGCGCCTGTGCTGTAGCGGTTTTGAGGGCAGGTATCGGTTTCGGCAAGAAAGCTATCAACCTTGCCGGCGCCTTTAAGCACTGCCATCTGAACGGCGGCGCGCAAAAAGCTGTTTGAAAACTCCTTGGTGCCAACGGGGTGATAGTTGCCGTTGTTTATGCGCAGAATAACGGGATTATTTTTACCCGCCATAACTCCGGCAATTTCGGTAGCCGCCTCACAGCAGGGACCTACGCAACAAAATGAGCCACCAAGGGATGGATTTACATCATCAATACCGGCGCGCATATATTTTACACATTCTTTGAGGGAATCAAGCTGGGTTTCCACAAAGGCATCACGGAATTTTTCATCCTCATCGGAATCGCCCAAAACATGCTTCATAATTTCTTCCCTTGTTTTTTTAATGCCTGTTTTTTTGTAAAGGGCATCCAGATGCAAATCACAGGCGCAACCTTTACCGGGGCGGATAATAAGACGAAAATCATCATCCAGCATAATGTGAGCGGGATTATGTGATGCAATAACGCTAAAGCTATGACACAAATATTCCCTGAAATCTTTATCAAAGGGGCAGATGGCATTTTCCTCTATGCCGTTTATAAGTCCTTTGATTCGGGTAAGCCTTGAAGGCTTGTCAAGGGCATATCCGTGACCCAATGTGCACTGCACAAGAATTCCGCTTTCAAGCCCCATAGAATCCAATTTTTCCTTGAAACGGTCATAAATCTCACATTGTTGCTCTGCCTTAGGAATAAGCGGGTCCCCCTCGGGAACAAGCCTTATGCTAAAAAGAGCGCAGGTGGCAATGCCGTTTTCGTATTGGTTTTTAATATCCTCACAGATTTCATCAATATGCAAGGGATCCAGTGGTATAATTGAAAAATTAAACATATGCAATCTTCCTGATTAATTATTATATTTTACAAATGATAGAGTGTTTTCCGGGCTGATAAATCATTGATGTACCGTTGGGTAGTTTAAGCCTTGTAGGTACCGGAACATCAAAATCATAGGTAACAGTATCACCCTCAAATTTCCAGGCGGTTTTAATTTTACCCTTAACCGATTTGTATTCGCAAGAAAAATCTCCCATTTGTTTTATAAAGGTTGGCTGTAACTGAAGAACCTCAAAGCCCGGATCGGATTCTCTGTAACGAATACCGCCTAAATATTCAAACATAAAGCCAACAACAACGCCGTAAGCAAAGTGGTTTTTGCTTGTTGCGCCGTCATCATCACCCGACATACCGCGCCAGGTTTCGGTTATGGTGGTGGCTCCGCTTTTTAAAATATCGCGCCAGGATGGGAATTTATCATTTTGAAGCAGCATAAATACGGTGTCTGTATAACCGTAATCTGAAAGCACCTGCATTATGTAGCGGGTTCCCCAAAAGCCTGTGGTAAGGCAGCCTTCTTTTAAAATATATTCATTTAAGGTAGCGGCAAGAGCGGCTTTTTCTTTTTCTTCAGCAATATCCAAGGCAATAGGTAAAATAATTCCGCTTTGCAGATGCTCGCTGTAATCCTTTTCATCGGCAAGATAATAAAGCTTGTTAAACTCTGCCTTGGTTACCTTAAATCGCTCTTTAAACTCTGTTTCCAACTCGGTTTCACCCAAGATTTTTGCAATTTCGGCAATGCACTTCATCATATAGCAGTAGAACAAATGACCAAAGAAATTGCGACTTAAATTTTTGTTAAAGGGGTTGGAATGGTCATTAAAGGGAGCAAGGGGATTTTCGGGCAGAATATTATCCTTTGCCGTTTTAATTCGCTCCCTTGCATAGGCAAGTATATCAGGCAGGCGATGCTTTAGAAAACCCTTGTCACCATAAAATTGATACATTTCTAAAGGTATTGTGTAAATTTCATCACCCCAGCCGTAAACGGTAGCGCACATTTTTCTGCCGCCGTCGGTCCAACGGGATAAAATCTGTTGACAGTCTGCAAAATAGCAGGCGGTTGCACCAAAAACGGCAATGTCACCCGTCCAGAAATTCTTTTCTCTTGTGGGGCAGTCTAAAAATCCGTTAAAAAGATTGCCCTGCATAGTGCGCTCAACCGTTTTTGCAAATTCGTTTATAAAGGGGTCACTGCTACTCAGCTTCCAACCAAAATCCAAATCGTTATACATAACGGTTTGTTTAATATCAGCAATCTGAGTAATATCTGCACCCTCGATTTTTAAATATCTGAAGCCATTAAAGGCAAATCGGGGCATATAGGTTTCCGTTTCTCCACCCTTACAGGTGTAAATATCATAATTTTTAAGCGCCGCCAAAGCTCTGCCGCCGGACTTATAGTCCTCGGGATAGAATACGGGGGCATACACTTTAAGCGCAAAGGATTTATCCCGCCTTAGTTCCTCACCAACCGATATTTTAACCCTTTGACCCGCCACGGTATTTTTAAGGGTCAAGGCGTAGCGACCGGCACAATTAAAGCCAAAATCATAAAGATATGCACCGTTTATATTTTCGCAGGAAACAGGTTCTGCAAACTTTTGAATTTTAACGGGGGGATAGCATCTTTCGGCGTAGGGCTTTAAATAATTTTCTTCCATTTCCTCGGCATAGTACCAATCAGAATCATCAAAATCTATTGAACACCAATCTTTAATCTCCAACCGCGCATCGTAGCGTTCACCAAACTGCAAATCGTTGTCGGTAATGGGGGATGGGGCGGTTTTCCAGCTTTTGTCGGTGCCAAAAAATTCGGTTTCACCGTTTTCGTATTCCACCTTAAGCTCGGCTAACAAAAAGTTTTTGTTCATATACATTCCGCTGTGCGACTCGCTGTTAAGCCAGGTGTTGCCCGTAATGGCACCTATTGCATTTTTGCCCGTTTTAAGCATTTCTGCAACATCAAAGGTGTGATATTCAAAATATTTTTCGGATATACCGGTTGAAAAATATTCCTCACCAACCTTTTTGCCGTTTATGTACATTTCAGCCTCACCCTGAGCATAAACCGAAAGGGTGGCGGATTTTACTTCATCCTTAATTTCAATGCCTTTTCGCATATACATTGAACGCTTTATCTGACGGGGGTGCAGCTTTCTGCCCCAAAGCCAGCAGGAACGCAGATTATCATCCTCCATCCAGTTAAGGGGTTCATCATTACGACCAAAGTTTACGGGATGAAAATGAAGCCAGCTATCGTTGGTAACAACACGCAGGGTTTCATCCTCGGTTTCAACAACCACTTCGCCGCAAATGGCAGAGGTAAAATAGCTTTCGTCATTGGTTTGAAAGGCGCGGATTGAAACCGAATTTTCGCCCGTTTTTAAAAGATGGGTAACATCTGCCTTAAATTCCTTAACATCTACTGCCGCTTCGGCTTTATTAAAGTAAATATCAAAGGAGTTATCACAAATAAAATGTGCGGTTGCCTTTTTAATGCCGCTTTTTATATTAAAGTTTTTTCTAAGCAGATTTCGGGTGTAAAAATAACCCCAAATAAAATCGGCGCCCTCAACACCCTTAATATCCTCGGTGGTTTTTAAAAATTCATCACTTCCGCAGATAGGCAGAGCGTTCCATTTTTCTTTGGTTTTCACAGCATAATTCATTGGGTATCTCCCCTTTAAAAGGATTTTTGTAATCTAATTATATATCTATTTTAAAATTTTGTAAAGTATCGTTATTTTACTTTTTTAAGCTCTTCAATTTTATCTCGCAGCTCGGCGGCGTACTCAAATTCAAGCAGCTTTGCCGCCTGCTTCATTTCCTCGGTCATCTTCTTTATAAGCGCATCCCGTTCGGCCTTGGTAAGGCGCTTGCCGTCTACTACCTTTGTTTTTCTGGAACCGCCCATTTCAATAACATCACGCACACCCTTAATAACGGTTTTGGGTGTGATTCCGTGTTCCTTATTATATTGCATCTGAATGGCGCGGCGGCGCTCGGTTTCGCTTATGGCGCGTTCCATAGACGGTGTAACACAGTCGGCATACATAATAACTGTACCCTCGGCATTTCTGGCGGCGCGACCAATTGTCTGAATAAGTGATGTTTCGCTTCGAAGAAAGCCCTCTTTATCAGCATCCAATATGGCAACTAAGGAGACTTCGGGAAGGTCGAGACCCTCACGCAGAAGATTGATTCCTACCAGAACATCAAAAACACCAAGTCGTAAATCGCGGATTATTTCCATACGCTCCATAGTGTCTACATCGTGATGCATATAACGGACTTTAATATCCACATTTTCCAAAAAGTCGGTTAAATCCTCTGCCATTTTTTTTGTGAGAGTGGTAACCAATACCCTTTCACCTTTTTCGGTACGGATGTTAATTTCACTTACCAAATCGTCAATCTGACCTGCTATTGGCTTAACCACAACCATTGGGTCAATAAGTCCCGTAGGACGAATAACCTGCTCCACAATAGCGGCAGAATGTTCTTTTTCAAAATCGCCGGGGGTGGCAGAAACATAAATTGCCTGATTAACCTTGCTGTAAAATTCATCAAAATTAAGGGGTCGGTTATCAAAGGCGGAGGGAAGACGAAAGCCGTAATCTACAAGATTTTCCTTTCTTGCCCTGTCACCGCCGTACATACCGCGAACCTGCGGCAGCATAACATGGGATTCATCTACTAAAAGCAAAAAGTCCTTTGGAAAATAGTCTAAAAGGGTAAAGGGCGTACTGCCCTCGGGACGGCGGGAAAGCACGCGGGAGTAGTTTTCAACACCCTTGCAGGTGCCTATTTCTCTAAGCATTTCTATATCATATTCGGTACGCTGACGAATTCTTTGCGCCTCAATCAGCTTGCCCTGTTCGGTAAAATATTTTACTCTGAACTCCATTTCGTCCTGTATTTCGGCAAGGGCATCCTCCATTTTTTCGGGGGATACAATATAGTGGGTTGCGGGGTAAATGCCAATGTGCACAAGATTTTCCTTAACCTCGCCCGTAAGTGTGTTTATTGATGATATTCTATCAATCTCATCACCAAAAAATTCTACACGAATGGCGGTGTCACCCGAATAAGCGGGAAAAATTTCTACCGTATCACCGCGAACCCTGAATTTATTACGAATAAAATTTAAGTCGTTGCGCTCGTACTGTAAATCCACAAGCTTGGCAATCAGTTCGTCGCGGTTTTTCTCCATACCAACACGAAGGGAAATTATCATATTTCGGTAATCAATGGGGTTACCAAGTGAATATATGCCCGAAACCGATGCCACAATTATAACATCGTTGCGTTCTGATAAAGCGCAGGTTGCCGAATGGCGGAGCTTGTCTATCTCATCATTAATGGCAGAATCCTTTTCAATGTAGGTATCGGTGCCGGGAATGTAAGCTTCAGGCTGATAGTAATCGTAGTAGGAAACAAAATATTCAACCGCATTTTCGGGGAAGAATTCGCGAAACTCACTACAAAGTTGTGCGGCGAGGGTTTTATTGTGAGCGAGAACCAATGTCGGTTTGTTCACATTAGCAATAATATTCGCCATTGTGAAGGTTTTACCCGAACCCGTTACACCCATCAAAACTT
>JAGAOS010000080.1 GCA_017623575.1 Clostridia bacterium | reverse complement strand
TACCTCACCCGAAAGAATAAGCCTTTCCATTTCGTCTATGTATTCAAAACTTGGCCAAAGCAAAACATCGTTGCCCGCAAGGAAGCATTTTATGGTGTTTTGCAATGCGTTTTCACCTGTAAAACCGCCCATACAAAGGGCGTCGGTAATAACTACACCCTTAAAGCCTAGTTCTTCTCTAAGAAGTTTTGTTGTAAGGTCATAAGAAAGTGTTGCAGGAGGATATTTGCCCTCAAATTCATCATTCTGATAATTCACAAGGTTCATATGCCCAGTCATAATAGTGGGCGCATTTTCTTTGAACAACTCTTTATACATTTTACCGTAATTAGCCATCCAGAAATCAAGAGGAGTTTTATTATCAACAGATGTTAAATGCGGGTCTAAATACTCGTCATAGGGTGTACCGGGGTAATGCTTAAGGCAGGATATAACATTATTATCCTTCATTGCCTGGATCTCTTTATGTACCATTCGTGTTACTAATTCGGGGTCAGAGCTGACCGAACGCACGTCGGTAACGGGGCTTCTTTTAGAAATACCTAGATCACAAACGGGCCAAAGCAACCAGTTTATACCCGTTTTTTTGCAGTCCTCTGCCTGAAACTGACCTATTTTATATGCAAGCTCTTCGTCATTTGCGGCACCAACCGCCATTTGACGGGATATGTTGACACCATTTTTACTAGCATAGGTGCCATTATCGGCAACGGTGAACATAGGCACCGTAAGATAGCTGTTATATTCCTCTACAAGAGATTTAAAGCCTTCATTTTCGCCTGTATCGAGTCCGTTTATATAAGCACCATTGTTAAAAATACCGCCTATTGGGTACTTTTTTAAAAACGCCTCTACCGAGCCACACATTTTAATATGTTCGTCGGGATTGCAGGTGCAAACAACAGTTTGACCGATTTTTTCACGCAAAGTGAGTTTTTTCCAAGAAGAAATCTTTTGCATAAAAACACCTCTAAAAGTATTTGACTTTTTATTACAATAATGGTAACATATTTTATATATAAAACATACACAAATTTTACTGTATTTTTTAGAAATCTTACTGTGGGGGATTTTATGTTTTTTTCTGAAATTGATTACATTGGAATTTTTGATAATGCTAAAGTACATAAAAACCAAAATACGAAAAATCGTCCCGTTATAATGTTTGAAATTGATTTTTGCACCGAAGACGGTGGAACGGCTGTTATTGACGATGTTTTAATTCCAATTAGGAAAAATAGTATCATATTAAGTAAACCCGGACAAAAAAGGCATACAAAAGGTATTTTTAAATGTTATTACTTGCACTTTGAAACCAAAAATAAAGAACTGCAAAATATACTTATGAAACTACCTACCGCATTTATTGTAGAAAAAGCTGTTGAATACAAATCTATCTTTACTGATTTGTGCAAATATTTTAATAAAAATTCAGACGACTGTAAAATTATGTTAGAAAGCCTTATTTTAAAGCTTATATACCGATTGAAACAAGATTCAACCGATGCCCCGATTTTTGAAGGAGTAGAATCTAAACAAGCCGAGGTAATAAAAAATGCTGTAAAATACATTAAGGAGCATTTAAACGAGGATTTAAGTCTTGAAGCGTTATCTAAAAAATTCTCATTTAGCCCTACTTATTTTCATAACAGTTTTAAAGACGTTATGCACAAAACTCCTCGCCTTTTTGTTGAGGAAAGAAGAATAAAAAAATCCATTGACCTTATGCTTACAACCGATACCCCCCTCTCTGAAATTGCTTATGAATGCGGATTTTCCTCCCAAAGCTATTTTTGCTATGCTTTTAAAAGGCATACCGGCACAACGCCCCAAAAATACACACAAACCTTTTTAAATAAATATAAAACCTAATAATTTTTTGTTTGTTAATAAAAGAATTTGTAATAATATGCTGATATAAAAAAATAATAACCACGCTAGGTGGTTATTATTTTTTATATTAAAGTTATAATTTTTCCATATAGTTTGCGGTAACAAGGTGCATCCACTCATTAATCTGTGAGCCTTTGCCTGTTTGAATAACTTCAACCTCAAGCTCTTCAATTTTTTGGATTTCTCCCCTATCAAACTGCTCTAAGACCTCGCGGCAATGAATAAGTCTTTGCTTTAAGCCGCCAAGTCTTATATCAATAACCTCAAATCCAAATGGCTTTTCTTCAATATACCAACGCTTTTTCATTGCGTTATAGAAATCCATAATAAGCTCTTCGCATTTTTTGTAACGCTCAATAACATACTTAACATCGTTATTTTTATAACCCTCTCTGGTGCGGACACCAAGAGTGTATTTATACTCCAACACCCTACAAAGGGTTTCGGCAACCTCAAACAAATAACCAAATTCAGGATGTGAAGTGTGGGGTTTTAATCTTTCGGCAAACTCCTTATAAAGTGCCTCTTCGGATTTATCCGCCCTTACTCTGCAATCGTAAAAGCCTAGGAACGGGTCGGCAAAGAGCATAATTTTATCCATATTGCCTTCATTATTTTCAACCAATACGGTTGAGGGCAAATCAAGAAGCAGCATATCATCAAATTCAATATCAAAAAGCTCTTTAAACTTTGCTTTAATTGAATCCAAATCATCATTACCTCTGTAGATTTCGGCGGCATAAAGCAGTACGGGAAGAACGGTAAACTGTGAGGTTTCCTGCCCATCATCACCCCAAATAGTTATAAGCACATTATCAATGCCGTTTTCTCTACAGCTTTCCATAGCAGGCTTTTCAAACATTAAAGAACACTCAATATGAGGAGTAATACCGGCATAAGCAACGCCACTGCCCGCAAACCAAATTTTATTATTAAACTTGCTATATGCCTTAATCATATTGTCATAGCGCTCTTTATTTGTTGCAAAATAATCCCAATAAACAAGCTCTAAATCCTTAGGCACTAAATCCGCAACCTCTTTAGAGATAACATCGGTATCATCGGTTGAATAATCGCCACAAGCCAAATGGAAAAACATATCGCCCCACATCATAGGCTTAAAATTATACTTTTTAGCAAGCTCCACAACCTTGCCGATATGACGGGTAAGAAGCTTATATCTATCCTCAAAGCCGAACTGACGCAGATGCTTACCAAGACCTACACTAAAGGCTTCGTCCATACCTATATGAATAAGATCGGTTTTATAGGATTTTCTAAGGGTGCGAAACATATCCTCAATAAGCTCGTAGGTTCTGTCATCATCCACAAGAAGAATATCCTTAATATCGTTAAACTCCTGATAAACAGGCCACTGAAAAATACGGGGCAAGTGTGCCAAGGTCTGAATACAGGGTATCATCTCAACACCCTTTGAATCTGCGTATTCTACAAGGTCTGTAAGCTCTTCGATGGTGTATCTGCCGCGCATATAACCAAATAAGGGTTGATTTTCAACCTCATATGTATCTTCGGTATAAAGCATAAGGGTGTTATAGCCCATTTTAACCAGCAAGTCTATTAAATATTTTATCCTTGCAGGCTTCATAACGCCGTTACGCGAGCAATCAATCATAACTCCAAAATGTTTTTTCATAATAAACTCCCCCAAAACTAAATTAATTACTAATATATTGTAACATACAGATATTTGATATACAAGAAATATTTGCCTGATTATTTTTACTGTCAATTGGTAGCGTCGGCTATACGGGTTGGAAGAATAGTCTCAACAAGCTCTTTTTTACCACCTATGGCATCCAACAAAATTTTCAAGGCTTGATGGCTCATTTTTGTTTTGGATGATGTTACGCTTGCGAATTTATAGGGCATTGGAAATCGTGAACGGATATTATCAAAGCTGACGATTTTTATATCATTTTCAAGATAGCTTAGTAACTCTAACGCCAGCACATCATTAAAGCATACTGCGCTGTCATAACCACCAAGTGCTATTTTTTCCATAACTGCACTGTGCTCACCCTCTAAAGTATCAAGCACAAAGGTATCAAATACAGCTTTATCCCCACATTTTTTATAATATTCCGATATACCGTTCATTCTTTCTTTTGCACTGGAAATATTAGGATTTGCAGTTATTACGGCAGTTTTTTTCATACCGCTGTTTATAATATATTCTGCCGCAATATAACCGCTGTTTTTATCATCAAGAACAACATAATTGGTTTTAATATTGCTAAAGCATCTGCCCATAAGGGTGAAAGGTATGCCGCTTTTAATAAGGAACTCTACATTAGCGGTTGTTGATTGAACGGGACACAAAATAATACCATCCACATTTTTGTTTATAGCTGCAACAATTGCCTGATGCTCCAACACCTCATTCTCATCGGTATTAAGCACAAAAACCGTATACCCCTTTTCACGGGCGGCAACCTCTATTTCCTTTATAAGTATTGAAAAATGAGGATTGGATATATCCCCCACTATTACTGCGATTGTTTTGCTGAGTCCTGAACGCAAAAAGCTTGCAGAGGCATTACCAATATAACCCATTTTTTTGGCGGTGTTTTTTATAAGCTCTTTGGTATTTTCGGAAATATCGGGTTTATCATTAAGTGCGTGACTTACGGTATTAACCGAAACTCCGCATTTTTTTGCAATATCCGCAAGGGTTACGCGTTTCATAAAAAAACTCCTTAGAAAACAATTTTAATAATTATACCATATTTTTTATTATTTGTGAATAAAAATCTTTTTTAACATAAAAAATCCGCTCTGCATACCAAAATTGCAGAACGGATTTTTGTTATACCAATGTTATTTCTCGAGCACTACCCAAACAGTTTGCACAGGAGATTATCTGAAACTTACCATCAGCAAATTCATCCAAATGGTCAAAATGTCGATGCCCTGCCAAAACAACCTTAATCAAAGGCTCAGTTTTTATATATTCGATTGCACGCCAGGTAGCATCATTATAAATACGGATGTTTTCGGCTAGGTCAGGTCTATTATTTTTAATAGCATGCTCTTTTTGTTCTTCGGGTGAAGAGCAAAGATTTTCTCTTGGAATAAATTTAAGCTCCTGCAAAGCTTTAGTATGTATCGGAACATGCATAGCAATAACTATTGGATAACCCTTTGCAACCTCATTTTTGAGAGAATCTAACTGGGCATCAGTAATATTAAGATAGGAATCATCAATAGCCACAACATTCACTCCGCCGATCAACTTTGATGCAAATGTCATATTGTTTTTAATATGAGTGGCAATAACTTTAATTTGTTTTGCCTTATACTCATCATTCTCTGCGCCGCCGGCGGCTATCCAGTCCCGATACTCTTTAGCGCCCGGAATTAAATGAACATAATCATGGCTTCCGGGAGCTAAAATATAATCTACATCCAAAAGATATTCATCTAAAAAAGCAAGGTTGGCAGGGGTAATATAATCCACCAGATCACCTGTGTGCACAATAGGCAGATTATTTTTTTTTGCATAGTCCAACGCTTTTAAGAAATAATCCTCAATTTGCTCATCTGTAGTGCCAAAAACAGCGGCACGTCCATTTTCTTTTTCAGTATCACGAACAATATGAGTATCGGTAAGATGCAAAAACGAAACCGGTTTTTCGAGGCCTATACTTAGTGTAGTTTTAATAACATTTAAATCTTTCATAACAAAAGACCTCTTTTAATTTTCTAACAGAATTATAGATTTTCAATAGCATCTGCCATAGAATCAAGAAAATCGCCCTCAAAAAGTTCTATAACGCCATTATCACAAGCCTTGGCATATTCGGGATTAATAGGAAGCTCGGCAACATTTTCAATGCCGTGACGGGCAGCAACCTCTTTAATGTTACCACCGCCAAAAGGATAGTGCTTTTTGCCGCAATCCTCACATTCAAAATAGGACATATTTTGAACAAGACCGATTATAGGAATATTCATAAGATTTGCCATTTTTACTGCCTTATCAACTATCATTTCAACAAGCTCCTGAGGAGATGTTACAATGATAATTCCATCAACGGGCAAAGATTGGAATACAGTAAGTGGTACATCACCTGTTCCGGGAGGCATATCAACAAACATATAGTCGGTATCACCCCAAATAACATCTGTCCAGAACTGCTTAACGGTACCTGCTATAACGGGACCACGCCATACAACGGGATCGGTTTCATTCTCTAAAAGAAGATTTACCGACATAACACCAATATCTGTTTTGGTTTTTACGGGAAATAACCCTAACTCATTACCTGTTGCTTTTTCCTTTAGGCCAAAAGCTTTGGGAATAGAAGGACCGGTAATATCTGCATCCAACACAGCAACATTATGCTCTCTGCGTTTCATAAGCACAGAAAGCATCGAAGTAACCAAAGACTTACCTACGCCGCCCTTACCACTTACAACAGCAATAACCTTTTTAATATTGCTGAGCTCATGGGGCTTTTCTAAAAAGCTTTGGGGTTCAGTGCGTTCACCACAATTTTGTGAACAGGTAGAACAATCGTGTGTACATTCGCTCATTTAAATCATTTCCTTTATTATTTTTGCGATTTGGCTAAAGCCAAATAGTATTATACTACCTTTTAAGCAATTTTTCAATAGCCTCAAAGGTGCGTTTTGAATTATTATTATCTCTGAACTTAAAGGTATTATCAACTCTTGATTCATATTTTGTGGACATTTTAAATCCCGAATTATATGACGCAATAAGCTCATCTACCAATTCTTCAACATTTTCAACTATATTACCAAAGCCGTGATTTTTGTAACTGAAATATCCTTCGCTATAATGCTTTTCCCTGAATTCCTCATAATCAAACTGAAAATAGCACATTGGTTTTTTCATATAGGCAAAATCAAAGGATATACTTGAATAATCGGTTATAAGATATGCCGATTCTTTAAGGGCGGTTTGAACATCATATTCTTCTGTTGAGGCTATTTTGATATACTCATTGCCCTTAAATTCTTCAATAAAGGGTTGCATTTGATTATGTGGGAAAAAGAGTAGTGTCAAACCCTTCTCTTTAAGAAAAGCATTAAGCCTATCATTAGCCAAAAATTTACAATAGGTTTTAACATAGTTGGAATTTTTAACAACTTCTCTATCCTTTTCGGTAATTCTTCCCAAATCGGGATAAAGCCACCATCTCCAGGTTGGCATTAAAAGAATTTGCTTTGAATTAACGGTAAATTCATTAAGCTGATCATAACGGGTCATACCCACAACCTTAATCTGTTCAGGCGAATAACCTAAATCCTTTTCAATGCCTTTGGCTTCAGCATCGGTTGATGCTAAAAATAAATCTATTCTATTGCGTTTTTTCTCCAGAAAGGTTGCGGCATTCATAGTTACACCGTGTTGCAAGAAGACAGATTTAAATGGATAAAATCCCCTTACCTGAAAAAGTCTACTCATAAATGGGGCGGGAAGTCCCCTGCCCGTTCTGGCGCTTATATCCGCCTTGGCACACCAGGTATAAATATGATGCTTAAAGGAACCGTGGCGAATAACATTACCCAATTTTGCTACCTTTTTATAATCGGGAGAATCAAATTGAATTGGATAATATACATTTCTCTCGGGATAGTTTTCGCGCATATATTTAAAAAACCAATATCCGTTATCGCGTGCGGTATGCTCCATTTCAGAAACAATCCAAAGATTCTTTTTAAATAGCTTTAATATAATTCCCAACGGGCAAGATGCCAAAATTTTAATAGCATCCCAAATATCTTTTGGTTTTATAAGGGATAAAACCTTTAAAACCTTTTTAATATATGTTTTCATAGATTATTTACCCAAATCGGTTTTAATTTGAGAGGTGGAAATTTCGGGGGTACGGGGAAGATAAACAACCTCACAATAATCCTTTAAAAAGTCAAATTTGCCCTTCCAATCATCACCCATTACAAAGGTATCTATTTTAAATTCCTTTACATCGCTGATTTTTTGCTCCCAATTTTCTTCTGGGATAACCAAATCAACATAACGAATGGATTCCAAAAGCATTTTGCGCTGTTCATAAGGGAAATAGCACTTTTTTTGCTTTGAATTCCAGTTAAATTCATCGGTAGAAAGGGCAACTATTAAATAATCTCCCCTCTCCTTTGCGCGCTTTAAAAGCTGAATATGCCCGTAATGAAGCAAATCAAAGGTGCCGTAAGTAATAACTTTTTTCATAAAATCAGTTCCTTTAATTATGGATTTTCTTCGATTTTTGTATTTATTTCATTTAATAGTTTCAAGGTTTCCTCAGCCTCGGGGCTATCGGTGCCAAAAATCTCACAACGAGCAGAATAAAGCTTTTCTGCAAGCTCCAAAGCCCTTTTTAAATCCGACTGCATAACAATCAAATATTCAAGCGTTATTAATGTATTCTCGTCCTTTTCGCCATTGACCTTACATTGCAATTCATAAAGTTTTTGTGTAGCAGGCAACATTTTTTCTGTTTTTTCTAATTTGCCGTAAGAATATACCAAATCTGACAACGCCTGCAAGGATTCGGGATGTTCCTGCCCTTTAAGGCTACACAGAAATGCATAAATTTGCTCTTTTATCTCCAAAGATTTTTCAAATTTACCAAGTTTATAATTAAAATAAGCTAAATCCTTTAATAGCTTTAATATATCGGGGTGCTTTTTGCCAAGAATACTGCACTTCATATCATACAGCTTTTCGGCAAGCTCCAAGGCTCTTTTATAATCCCCATAATGACAACTAAGCAAATAATCTCTTTCGTAAATCTCTATATTGGTTCTGTCTTCCAATAAATTCACCCGCTTTAAATTTTATAAATCATACTTACCAAAATCAAGCTCAACTGCGCCGTGACGGTTATAACGCTTATTCTCGGGCGGCGGGGTCATATAATCGCCGTAAAAATAGGTTAAATATTCTATATAATCCTTTGGCGCCGCAAGGGTTATACCCTCAAAAGGCAGTTCAACCGTTTCATCAAACCATTTGCGCTCTACAGACTCTTTATTATACTGATAAGCGCCGCCTATTGCCGCAACCTTTCTGGTATTATCATTTTCAAAACGGCGAAGCTCTTTATCCAAGCGATTTCTGATGTGCTTTTTTGAAACAAATAAACTTATAAATTTTAAGAAAGTATAAACAACCTTTTTTACAAGCTGACCCTTTTCGGCAATTTTATATCCTTGCTTTGCAAGAAACAGCCTTTTTAAAAAATAGGTGCTTTTGTTATGTTTATTTCTTAACTTCTCATCATCGGGAATACTGTCATAGGGGAAAATATCAATAAAAATTCCCTTTTGTGATTTATTTTTTGAAGCGTTGCGCTCAGTAAATACAGTCCCCTTTAGAAGCAGCTTTGCCACAGGCAGAGCATAATGTTCATCGCAAAACATATCCTGCAAAATAAAATCATCACCAAGGTCGGTTTTGCAAGCAGAAATGAATTTTCCATAATCTTTTCTCATAATTGCAAAATCCATATCATCATCCCAAGGAATAAAGCCCTTATGGCGCACCGCCCCCAAAAGAGTACCTGCAATCATAAAGTATTTGATATTGTTTTTTTCGCAAATGCGTTTTAGCTCTGCCGCCAATAACAACTGACAAGAATGTAACTTTTCGGTTATGGAGTTCGCATCTGTACCCATAGCTAACACCCGCTGTTTAAAAGATTTTTGTAAAGCTCAAGATAAAGATTGTACTGCTTGTTTTTTTCAAATTCCAAAGCCTTGGCAACGCAATCCTCAGAATTTAAATTAATTTTGCAAATTGCTTTGGCAAGCGCGTTTACATCACCCGAATCAACAACTATGCCGCACTTTTCATTAAGCATTTCGCCGCTACCGCCCGTATTGTAGGTTACAACGGGAGTGCCACAAGCAATTGCCTCTATATTAACTGTTGGAAAATTATCCTCTTTTGTGGGATTAACAAAAACATCTGCGGCGGAATACAGCTCCACAAGCTCATTTATATTCGCAGTGCGGGTTATACCCATAATATTAGACGGCAATGCCGCTATTTGCTTTTCGGTAAGTCCTACAAGAATAATTTTATAATCATCAGGCAAAAGCTTGCTAAGGGTTATGAAATCATCCAGACCTTTACGCTTTTCCCAGACATTTGCAATTCCCAAAACGATTTTTTTGCCATGTAGATGATGCTTTTCTTTAAATTTGCTTTCTACCGGTTTGAAAACTGATAAATCTATACCGTTGTTTATAGTTAAAATTGGGAAATCTCCTAAGAAGGATTCCTTTGCTAAATCGGCTAACCAATTGGAAGGAGTTACGATATTCATATTTTCAACACCCGTAAAAAGGCGCTTTTTTTCTGAAAATGATTTTTTAGAATCATCTAAAATATAACTAGCAGGATAAGCGCTTTTCTGAGGGCATCCGCCGCATCCTGTTTTCCACTTATCACAATTAACAAAGCTAAAATATGCACAATGCCCTGTAAAAGCCCAGCAATCATGCAGAGTCCAAACTACGGGCTTATTATACTGCTTTAAAAATTCAAAAAGCACGCGGATATCCAAATAATAGCCGTGTATATTATGCAAGTGAATAATATCGGGTTTAAAATGCTCAATACTACGCACTAATCTTTTAGTTGCGGAAGTGGAATAAAACCCCTGCCTGTCTGTAATTCTGGAAAAGAAAACATGGGCCTTAAAAACCAAATCACTTTCAATTTTTATGCAATCAGGATTTTCATAATATCCCCTGCCGTATGCAACCTGACACTTATTATCGTCGGCTTCAAGTCTTTCCTTTATATCACAAACAATGCGCCCTGTACTGCCAACACCGCAAACAGAATTAATCTGAAATACCTTCAATATTATTTCGACCTTTCAAAATCATTTAAAAACTGTTCTAAAGAAAGCATAAATTTATTAAGAGTAAAATTCTCTTCAAAATACCTTCTGCCGTTTTCGGCTAAATTATTATAATCATTTTTATTAAGAACAAATTCTTTTATTGCTTCCGCAAGGGCTTTATAATCCCCTGCCGGAACACAAATTCCGCAATTTGCAGAAGAAATTATATCCTCTGCGGCACCGCCGATTGCCGCAATTATTGGTCGGTTGCCCGACATATACTCCTGCAGTTTTGCGGGTGCAGTAAGGCCAATGCCATCTTCAGCTCTAAGGGTAAGTAAAAACGCATCTGCTTTTTCATACTCCTGCCAAAGTTCTTCACGACCAACTCTACCGTGAAAACAAATTTTATGCTGTATTTGTAATTCTTCAGCTAATTTTTTGCAATTTTCAAGCTCACTGCCGTCGCCGTAAATATCAACTCTAAAACCATTTAACTCTTTAAGCTCGGCTACGGCTTTTACAATACAATCGATATTTTGTACACTACCTATATTGCCTCCAAAAGATAATCGTACAATATCAGTAGAGCCGATTTTGGGTTTTAAATTCATATCATCGGAATGTTGCGGCATATACCTGATTTTATTTTCGTCCACACCGTTTACTGTTTTTAAATACTCTATAAACGGCTTTGATGATACTGCTATACCATCGGCACAATTATAAAGCTTTTTACTATATGAATGCATCAGCTTAAACAGTGGATTATCTTCACCCACATTCCACGCTTTAAGACATTCCGGCCACAAATCAAGGCAATAATTCAAAAATGGGATTTTTTGCTTGTTTGCAATCGCTCGCGCCGCATTAGCCATAAGCACAGGTGAAGTTTGGTAACAGATTGCCAAATCAAATTTTTCTTTCATAAATAAAGCCTTTAAGGTTGAACTTAAACAAAAAGAAACATAATTTAACGCTCTGAACAAAACTCCGTTTCTGCGTGAAAAAGAAAAGGAGCGTATAACCGAAACACCGTTAAAATCAAATTTTCTGTTTTTTAATCCCCTGCAATCTTTTGGCACTCTGCCTGTTGCATAGTCGGGCAATGATGTTAAAACAGTAACCTCATTGCCACGATTTACAAGCTCGGTAGCTATTTCATTAACCCTGAATGAATCGGGATAAAAATGTTGTGAAACAATTAGTATTTTCATAAATTTAATAAAGTATCGAAACGCTCCAACCGGCAACGTTTTGGGCCAGGTAGGTTACGTCCCTCAAATCGACTATATCTGAACCGTCATCTGCAAAATCAAAATTAACATTAGCAACCTCGGTGTGAGACTGAACATCCCAATTGGCTACATACTGCGCAAGCAAAACCAAATCTTCTAAATCTATATTTTCATCGCCATCCAAATCGCCCGTTTTTATATCCTGTACTTTTGAGCTTTTAAGTGCAGGACGCCTGCGTGCCCCCGACATATACCAGGTATACCTATAATCAAAATTCAAGTAATAATCAGGGTCTTTTGCGTTAATTGTTGAAAGTCTATCGCCAAAACCGCTAAGCTCGATATCAGAAATATAATAACACTCTCTCACCATACCATAATTTTGGATATAATAATCAACCTGACCAAAACACGCAGCCCCGGTACCTGTGAACATAACCTCAGAATAACATTCCGACGCTATTCCGTCTGCCACAGCACCTGCGACACCGCCGTAAACACCTTCGGACTCAATCTTACCCAAAACATAGCAATTTTTTATATTTCCGCCCGACTGATAGCCAGTTATACCGCCTATATAGCTTTTAGTGTCACCGTTAACCGTGTTTTTTACCGAACAATTGAAAATATCACCGTTATTATGACCTGCAATTCCACCAATATATAATGTTGCATTGTTTGAGGAACGGGCTGAGATTGTACAATCCTCTATATTAACATTTTTTATAGTTCCTTTGTTATTACCGAAAACACCTACTGCGGGCGAAACATTTAATTTAGGATTATTGGGATTAATGATGTAATCTCCTGTCCAACCATCATCCGAAGCAACGGCTACCTCAGTACCGACCGCCTTTACGGTCATACTGTAAACATACCCCGAAACTGCAATTTTAATTCCGGATATGGTATAACCGTTTCCATCGAAGGTTCCTGTAAAAGGAGTTTTACCATCACCAATAGGCACAAAGCATTTACCTGAATTATAATATGCTCCGCCGGAAGCAAAATCAGATAATGAAAATTCAATATCACAGGTTAAATAGTAATCTCCGCTTAAATTATTACGAATGTTATTAAAATCTTCTTTTGATGAAATTGCAATAGCAGAGTCGGCAACAACAGAACCGTTAATGCCAACAAAAGATAAAATTAATGCAATAATCAAAGTTAATGAAATAATTCTGAAAATATATTTATGCATATAAATCCTCCGAACAATTAATTATAATAATTTTATCATATTATGGCTGTTTTTGCAACTATTAAGAAGGAATTTACAAATAGTTAAAACAAAACCCGAAAAGAAATTTACATTACTAAATCTTTTCAAGTTTTATTAAAATATTTATTTTAAAATTCTAAGCCCTTTAGGATAACGATTTGTGAGTCTACCGTTTGAGCATTTACCAAAACCTAAAGGAACATTTGTTGCATAAACGGCGGTATAGCCATTTTCGCCATCGGCAGAGATTTCCTCACCCTTTAAAAACTTATAAAGCCGTTCATCTTCAAGAGATAAATCAATAATTCGCTTTGGTTTAACTCCCACGGCAGTAAACAAGGCATGCGATGGCTCTAATCTGTTTTTACGCATTTCACCAATAAGTAGTCCGTAGCGGAGAATATCACCCTTTAGCATAGGTGCTTCGGCAGGAACAAGGTATATAAGATTATTTTTTTCATACAAAACACCATTTGGTAAAGAGTAAAAATTATCATTTAAAAAATCGGTTACTATTTTTTTGCTTTGCGGAGATATAGCTTCACTAAAACATTCAAAACCATTTTGGCTTTCGCCACTTTTTCTGAATAGCGCAACAAAATGACCTTCTCCACCGTTTAGAGGGGTAATTCTGCGCACTTTACTATCAATTTCTGCATTACCTGAAAGCCCGCAAATTCCAAAATCAGCATTAATATTTTCCAAGGTAAATTCGGGATTATTTTCTAAAAACCAAATTACATTTTCTTCGTTTTCTTCTTTTGCAAAGGTACAGGTGCTATAAATAAGTCGTCCGCCATTTTTAACAGCTTTTGCGGCTGATAAAAGTATTTCTCTTTGAAGCTCGGCACATTTTAAAACATATTCCTCGCTCCACTGATTTTCAACCTGTTCATTGTGCCGCCACATTCCTTCGCCCGAGCATGGAGCATCTACTGCTACTGCATCAAAAAAGCCTTCTAAAGCTTCACAAAGATAATCTGCCGAAAGAGATGATACTACACAATTGGTTATTCCCATTCGTTCAATATTTGAAAGCAAGGCAGATGCGCGATTTCGCACATATTCGTTGGACCACAAAAGTCCCTCACCCCTCAGTGCAGCGCCTATTCCCGTTGACTTTCCACCGGGCGCGGCACAAAGGTCAAGTATTCTTTCACCGGGCTTTGCATCAATTACGGTTAGCACCGAGCTTGCGGAAGGCTCCTGAACATAAAAGCCGCCTGCGTGATGCAAAGGCAAATTACCTACACCATCAAAATCTTTGGGTATGTAATAGGAATCTTTATAGAACGGAGCAGCTTTTAGTTCAACATCAAAATTCGTCTGAACGGTATTTAAATCAGCTTTAAGAGGATTTATGCGAATTGCTCTGAAAGGTTTTTTTGAAAAAATATTATCAAAGCATTCATCCGACCAGCCAAACAAATCACATATTCTTTTCTTAAAAACGGAATTCATAAAATCATCTCCCGACTTGTATATTTACACCCAAACAGTTAAAAATAATCTTGAAGGGTGGTGAATTCTAATGAATCAGAATAACAACCAGAACAAAAACAACAACCAAAATAAAAATAACCAGAATAACGACCAGAATAAAAACAACCAGAATAATCAGCAGAAAAAGAATAACGATTAGTTAATTTTGGTAACAACCCATAAGCCGCCGTATATTATGTATGCGGTGGCTTGTTTTTATTCAAAACCGCGACCGAAAATTCCACCTGATATTGTAATAATTGTAAATGCATCTGGGTCAGCTTCACGCACCGTTTTAATGGCAGAATCCACTTCATTAAAACGAAGGGCACAAAGCAAGGTTTCATTACTTTCCATTTTAAATCCACCGTATGATGGCAAAACAGTTACTCCCCTATTATGGTTTTTAAAAATAGCATCAGAAACCTTGGAACCATTATTGGTAATTATGAAAACAAGTCGACCTTTGTCGGCCCCATAAAGCATTGTATCCAACACTTTTCCCGATATAAAAATAGCAACAACCGCAAAAAGCGCCGATTCAATTTCTTTATAACATATTGCCGCTAACGCAATTACAAAGCTATCTAAAATAAGAACCAATCGACCTATACCAAGATAAGGGAATTTTTGTTTTAAAATTACAGCAATAACATCTATGCCGCCTGTAGTTCCACCCCTTAGCATAACTAATGCAAGACCTAACCCTGATAAAGCGCCGCCAAATATTGCAGCTAAAAATCTATCACCACTGAATTTTGGCAATGCATAGGCAAATAAATCTATTAAAACTGAAGTAATTGCCGTAACAAACAATGTTTTAATTAAAAAATTACCGCCTAATTTTTTAAAAGCTAAAAATAACACAGGAATATTAAGTGCAAACAGCGTAGCACCTGTAGGAAGCGATAAAGCATAATTTATTATTGCCGCAATTCCTGTTAGTCCACCCGGGGAGATATTGTTAGGGTCAATAAAAAAGCTGAATCCAAATGCAAAAAGAGCAGAACCTGCCAGAAAAAAGATATAATCTGTTATAATTCTTTTAACTGAGATTCCGCCCTCTCTTTTAAATTTTAACACCAAACCACCTCAGATATATTGTATCCGAGCAGGTTTTAACTATACCTACAAATTATTGCTTGCAGATTGCCAAATAAGCTCAAAAAGCTCGTTTATTCTTTCGAACTGACCTGACAAATGAAGATAACCAAAAAGCGCCTCTAAGCCCGTTGCTGAATGATACTGAGCAACTGTAGACTGCTTTGGAACATTATTTGTATGCAAATTTCTGCCATGCTTATAATGCGAAAGCTCTTTTTCGGTAAGGACAGGCTCAATAATTTTAAAGGCCTCTGCCTGAGAATTTGCATTAACAAAGGTTACCGAAAGACGGTGCAGTTCTCCGCTTGGTCTATTGATTTCGGCTAAACGCTGACGAACCAAAAGACCGTAAACAGCATCTCCAACAAAGGCAAGTGTGCCTGCACTAAGCTCATTTACATTTTGCATAGCGGCACCTACCTTACATATTCAAACTCAATATCATAAACGCTTACAGTATCGCCTTCTTCAACACCTGCATTTTCCAAAGCGGCAATTATGCCCGAGGACTGTAAAACTCGCTGAAAATATTGTAAGGATTCATAGTCATCCGGATTAACATCATCCAAAATTTTTAAAAGCCAAGGTGCCTCGATAATAAAAACACCCTGCTGAACACGAAGTGTAAAATCGCGCTTAGCTTCTTTTGTAAAATCTTCAATTGGCTCAGGCTCAACCTCATAAACCTTTATCGGGGGTAATTTATGAAGCTCAGCGGCAGTATGCTGAATAAGCTCCTTTGTACCCTCGGCAATAGCTGCCATAATAGGAAAGAATGCATAACCTTTACCTTCAAAATAGGCTCTGTATTCCTCAATTTTTTCTTCATCAATAAGGTCACATTTATTAGCAACAACAATCATAGGACGAGTGCTTAGCTCCTCACTAAAGGTAGCAAGCTCTTTATTAATCTGTTCAAAATCCTCAATAGGATCTCTGCCCTCGCTACCGGAAATATCAAGAATATGAAGTAATATGCGGCAACGATCCACATGGCGTAAAAATTCGTGACCAAGACCTGCGCCTGTACCCGCACCCTCAATAAGTCCGGGGATATCAGCCATTACAAAAGAACTGCCCTCACCCATACTTACAACACCCAATACAGGAGTAAGGGTTGTAAAATGATAATTTGCGATTTTAGGCTTAGCCTCGCTAACAACTGAGACCAAGGTGGACTTACCTACATTCGGGAAACCTACAAGACCCACATCAGCCAATAGCTTAAGCTCTAATATGACCTCAGCAGACTGACCGGGAACGCCGCTTTTAGCAAATTTGGGAACCTGACGCGTAGAGGTTGCAAAGTGCTGATTTCCCCATCCACCATTACCTCCTTTAAGGAGAATAAAAGGTTCTTCATCTGATATATCTGCCATTATTCTGCCTGTTTCGGCATCCTTAACAAGAGTGCCTTTAGGAACCCTTATAACCAGGTCCTCTCCCCTTTTTCCTGTGCAACGGTTGGCGCCACCATTGGCACCATTGGGAGCAGAATATTTGCGCTTATAACGGAAATCAGCAAGTGTAGAAAGGTTGCTATCGGCAAGGAGTACAATATTACCACCTCTACCACCATCGCCGCCGTCGGGGCCGCCCGCGGCTACATATTTTTCTCTATGAAAAGAAACTGCGCCATTGCCACCGTCACCGGCCTTTAAAAATATTTTTGCTATATCAACAAACATAACATCACTCCTTATTTGAACCCATTACGGTTTTGCTTGCCGCCTTTTACTGCCTTGCTTACCTTAAATTTTTGTAAGTGGAAAATACAAATAAACCCCGGTTAATTTAACCGGGGTGAATGGACATTAAACCAAAGTAAAATTATTCAGCAACCTGGATGCTAACCTTTTTGCGGTCACGACCAAGACGCTCAAATTTAACCTTACCATCTACCAATGCAAACAGAGTATCATCAGAACCCTTGCCTACATTCTCACCGGGATGGATGTGGGTACCTCTCTGACGAACGAGAATGTTACCTGCTAAAACGAACTGACCATCTGCGCGCTTAACACCAAGACGCTTAGATTCACTGTCACGACCGTTCTTAGTAGAACCAACACCCTTTTTATGTGCGAAAAGTTGAATGTTAATCTTTAACATGAGTTACACCTCCGAAATTATTCTAATATAATCCGTAAACTGTTCTGAAAGTTGTTCCATGTGAAGTTCAAATCCCAAAAGAATCGGCAAAGCCTCTTCAAAATCAGATTTAACCTCTAAAAGCATTTCACCCGCTTCTTCATTGACCTCTGCTACCGCTTGTGCGCCGACTATCTCGGTAACGGTATTAGCCGCCATATATGCTGCTGAGGAAATTGATGCACAAACCAAGCGACCAATATCATCCTCCGCTGAAGCAGTTGAATGGCCCTTTAAATGGAAACCAACTAAAATATCGTTTTCAAATAAATAGCGAACCTCAGTCATTATTATTCAGTAACGATTTCGATGTTTTCAATCTGAACCTTAGTATAGGGCTGTCTATGACCCATTTTGCGAGCTGAGCCCTTTTTGGGTTTGTAGGTGAAGACGGTAATCTTCTTACCCTTACCGTTTTTAAGAACCTTACCGGTTACAACGGCGTTCTTAACATAAGGTTTACCAACCTTCATAGCGCCCTTATCGGGAGATAAAGCGATAACCTTGTCAAAAGAAACGGTTTCCTCTTCGTTGACATCAAGCTTTTCTACATAGATAACATCACCGTTTTCTACGCGATACTGCTTTCCGCCGGTTACAATAATTGCATACATTTTTCTGGCACCTGCCTTAATTTAAGTCTCGCTACTGTCAGGCGGAGCCCAAAATGGGCACACTTATAGCCTACAATAAGCGGCTTATACAGTATACATCGACTTCTTTAAAAAGTCAAGAGAATTTTTTGCTTTTTTTAATATTATAAACAAATTTTAAAACTATTACAAAAAAGGTATTGTTTTTAGCTTAATTGTATGTTAAAATAGCAGTATTAAAAGCTTTGTGAGGTGATAGTATGGACTCCGGTTCCGCGCATGGGCGAAGTAGAAATTTAAATTTAATCGGCAGTTTGTATTGTCACAACAAAAACCGTGTGTTTCAAAACACGGTTCATATTTAATGCTCTGACAAATCAGGGTTTGGTTACTATTGTTATTTTTAGTATAATACAATACCTTCTGCCAAAACTTTCAAGCAGGAGGTATTTTTTATGTCAGACAAAACAGAAATATTATACAGCGATATTTGCGAGCTTTTAGAGCAACGCAAATTTAACACTTTGCGCGATCTTATTACTGAAATGAACGAGGTTGATATTGCCGAGCTTATAGACGAAGCCACACCCGAACAAGCGGTAATTATTTTTCGCTTACTGCCAAAGCAACTGGCAGCCGAAGCTTTTGCTTATATGGATTCTGATACCCGCGAGCGTTTGGTTGAGGTTTTGACAGACCGCGAGCTACGGCTTGTTATGCAAGAACTTTTTGTGGATGATGTTGCGGCTATGCTTGAGGAAATGCCGGCAAGCGTTGTTAAAAAAATGTTAAAGGCAACCTCCCCTGAGGACAGGCACGAAATTAACCAAATATTGCAATATCCTGAGGATAGCGCAGGTAGTGTTCTAACCACCGAGTGTATAAGACTGCGAGCAACCTCAACAGTTTCGGAAGCTTTTGATTATATACGAAAATATGGTACCGATAAAGAAACCATTTACACCTGCTATGTTACCGATAACAACCGATATTTACAAGGTGTTTTAACGGTAAAGGATCTTTTACTTGCCAAGGCAGATGATATAATTGGTGAGTTAATGGAAACAAATGTTATTTCGGCGCACACCACCGATGACCAGGAAGAGGTTGCAAAAACATTTACAAAATATGACCTTACCGCACTACCTGTAGTGGATAAAGAAAACCGTCTTGTGGGTATTATTACTGTTGATGATATTGTAGATGTTATTGAGCAAGAAGCCACAGAAGATATTGAAAAAATGGCAGCTATTGTTCCCGGTGACAAGCCATACCTTAAAACGGGTGTTTTTGAAACAGTAAAAAGCCGTATTCCCTGGCTTGTGTTATTAATGTTTTTGGCAACCTTTACGGGAATGATTATTACATCCTTTGAAAATGCCCTTGCAGGCTCAATAGCTCTTACTGCTTTTATTCCTATGATAATGAATACAGGCGGTAATTCGGGAAGTCAATCATCAGTTGCAATTATCAGAAGTCTTGCCCTTGATGATATTGCATTTAAAGATATTGGAAGAATTATTTTTAAAGAAGCCAGAGTTTCACTTATTTGCGGAATTATATTGGCGGCGGCTAACTTTATAAAAATACTGTTAGTTGATAATATGTTGCTTAAAAGCGGCGTTTCTACAGAGGTTGCCTTGGTTGTTTGCGTAACCTTGCTTGTAACGGTAGTTGCGGCAAAAGTAATTGGCTGTACACTGCCCCTACTTGCCAAGCTATGCAAACTTGACCCGGCGGTTATGGCAAGCCCATTTATAACAACAATAGTTGATGCAATTTCACTTTTTGTTTATTTTCAGATTGCATCGGCAATTTTGGGGATATAAGAATTTGAATAGAAAATAAAAAAATCATAACTGCAACAAGGCAGTTATGATTTTTTTATGGTTCATTTGCAAAAAATCCCAACAAGCAAATCGCCTATTGGGATTAAATTATTTAAAAATCGAATGTTTTATTTTAGATAAAAGAGGACGCAAAAACTTAACCCAAAGCTTTCTGGGAAAATATGTTATACGGTTAAAAATAATATACACCTTATATGCGCGGCTTTCATTACAATCGTAATACTTTCCGCCCCTGTAAAAGCCCTTTAAAACCCCAACAATATAGTCTTTTGGAACATACTCAAGGGAATAGGTATTATCACCACGGATTATATAATCATTGTCCCTTACCTTTAAAATGCGGTGAAGAACCAAAAAATCATAATTGCGGCGCTTATATAAAGGCACATCTCCTTTTTTTAGCTCCCCCACAGGTTTAGTTATAACAACAATATCCTTACCTTGCCTTAACATCGGCCTCATACTTGGACCTTTAGTAAGAGAAATAAACTCACCCTTAGTTTCTAAAGCATTAAGAACAAGATTGGTATTTTCAAGGCTGATCTCGGTCATGCCCTTAGTTTCACCCATTATTCAGCTATACCCTTTTCTATTAACTGAGATACAAAATCGTGTACGGTTTCGCGTATTTCGGCTTCGGTTGCATCGGGATAATCCTTTACCATAGCGGCAACGATATCATCCTCGGTAACATCGTTTTTAAGCATATTAAAAATATATGCACCGATATCATTCATTTTTATAAAACCGTTAAAGGTTTCCAAATCATTACCAACAGGTACAGCAACCATTTTATCCGCAACCTGATTAACTATAAAATTATATTTAAGTTTCATTTTTGCACCTTCTATATATATTATCTAGAATATTATATTTCAAAATTGCTGTATTGTCAAGCAAAAAATTGTAAATATTGAATCTTTGTTATCAATTTTTGCATTGGTAGGGACAGACTTCCTCGACTATCCATGTAGATATATTGGATATTATATTCCATGCACAAATTTTCGGAACCAGATATTTTT